>CAYXKO010000007.1:0-20711 GCA_964465435.1 uncultured Saprospiraceae bacterium
CCGGATATAGCATCCTATTTCAGGATACAAAGTATACCCAACTGTAAGTTGGTGTTCGAAGGCAAGATCGTGGATGAGTTCAGCGGCGCCCTGAGCAAGGCCAGCGTGAGACAATGGATGGACAAGCATTTGGCAACCCTCATTGCAGAAGAGCTTGTTGCAGAGCCTGATGATCTCGATGAACTTTTGGCTGAACAGGGTCCCATTCCTGATCCGGTTTTTATGGAAAGATTAAGGTCTTTTGTGGAGACCCATCCGGAAAACCAAAATGCAATTTTGTCTTTGGTTCGGCATGAGGTTTTTTTTGAACCGGATAGAGCCATCAGCAGGGTAGAGCAAGGCATTGAAAAAAAGGAAATCCAGGAAGTACACGAAGACCTGATGGCCATCAGGGACTGGATGCAGGCTGATCTTGAAAATGGGGAAGCTGTTTCAGCTTTACTTTTGCGGGCAAGAAAATATATCCATCAGGGAGACGGCCAGTCTGCCATGGACCACATCATTGAATCTCTGCATAAAGATCCAAACTACATGGATGGACTGGCCCGACGGGCCGGCATTGCGCTGTTTCACTTTTGGGGACCCAAACACGAACTCACCAGGGAAAACCGCAAATTGTTTGATATGGCGATCTGGTGATCCTAGCAGGATCTCAATTTGTAGATTGAACCAAGCCCTCTACCCATTCCATTGCAATCCATGCCATAACCAATCACAAAATCCGAGGGTATTTCAAACCCCACCCAGTCGGGTTTGACATCCTGTCTCAAAACATCGGGTTTGCTCAGCAGGCTGCAAATCCGGACATCCCGGACATTGTGGCTCTTTAAATTTTCCAGAAAGTACCACATGGAATTTCCGCTATCCAGGATATCCTCAATGATCAAAATATGATGGTGCGCGAGATATTCTCCGGGAAACGAAAAGCCAATTTGGATATCCCCCTGCCTTAGTCCCTTGTATGAACTTATCTTAACAAAGCCGGGTCGGACGTCTGTCTCCATATTGCGCAGGAGATCGGAAGCAAATACAAAAGCGCCGTCCATGATGACCAGTGCCAGGGGCTTTACATCCCTTGAGCGATACCAGTGGTCGATTTCTGAAGCCAAGGTGCTTACCCTTGATTTGATCTCTTCAGAGGAAATGAAGGGCTCAAAAGCCAGCTCACCGATCCGGATCACCTCGTTTATTCCCACAGCAAGCTGTTTTGCAATGAAAAGCATTTCTTTTCGTACCCGAGTAATTGTCTTTTGACATCCGGTCCCCAACGGTAGTTGGGCGGCTGATTGCCTGCATAAACTACCCGGTGGCAGGGTATGAAAAACGCATGCCAGTTGGATCCGCAAGCATGGCCAGCTGCACGACTGGAAAGAGGATTTCCGGTTCGCTTTGCTAGTTCCCCGTAGCTAATCGTATTTCCGGGGGGAATATCCAAAATCAGGGTCCAGATCCGGATTTGAAATTCGGTACCCCAAACCGCGCAGACCCGTGTTTTTTCTCCATTACTGACCTGTGTCCCAAGAAGATCTTCCGGCAATTCAGGGGCCCGGGGATCCTCGACATAACCTAGCCCTTGTTTTTCAAGGTAAGGCGGTATAAGGGGTGTGGAGCCAAACCAGCTGGCAACCAAACAATCGTTTAATTCAGCCGTCCCGAAGGGGCCAAACCGGGAGTTGCCTTGCCGGATGCGGATCTGGCCTTTGGCTTCTTCCGGTTTTATTTGGATTAAATCGACCATGGCACTGCAAATTTAGTTTTAAGCCGTTTCTGAACAGAGGTATTTTCAAACGGCAGGCCTGCCGGCAAGGGATATTCTTCTATTTTTGTGCCCGCAATGAAGCAGATCCCCGGACAAGAGACAGAATATATTGAGATATACGGAGCCAAGGAGCACAACCTGAAGGACCTTTCTCTATCCATACCCAGAAATCACCTGGTCGTCATTACCGGTCTGTCCGGCAGCGGAAAATCGTCTCTGGCATTTGACACGCTTTATGCGGAAGGACAAAGGAGGTATATGGAGACTTTTTCCAATTATGCCCGCCAGTTTATTGGTTCCATTGAAAGACCCGAGGTCGAAAAAATCGATGGGCTCAGTCCGGTAATTTCAATCGAGCAGAAAACAACAGGTTGGAATCCCCGCTCGACCGTGGGAACCACCACCGAGATCTATGACCTTTTGCGCTTGTTGTTTGCCAGGGCAGGAGACGCCTATTCGCACGTGACCGGTAAAAAAATGGTCCGCTACACCGAGGAACAGATCATAGCGGCCATCTTTGAGAAATTCAACGATCGTCAGATCACCATCCTGGCCCCGCTCGTGCGTGCCCGCAAGGGGCATTACCGCGAGCTCTTTGATCAGGTACGCAAGCAGGGATTCAGCAAGGTCCGCGTAGATGGCACTGTTTTGGACCTGAGCCCCGGATTACAGGTGGACCGTTTTAAAATCCACGACATTGAATTGGTCATCGACCGGATCAAGGTGATCCCGGACCGAGAGGAGCGGTTGCAGTACAGCATTCAGACCGCACTCCGAATGGGGAACGAAGTGGTCTTTATTCAGGATGAGGCCAATATGGAGATTTATCCCTTCAGTAAGAGATTGATGGATCCCGTCAGCGGGCTATCCTATGACGAACCCTCTCCGAATACCTTTTCCTTTAACTCGCCGTATGGATCCTGTCCGGAATGCAAGGGCCTCGGACAGGTCCACGAAGCGGATCTCAAACAGATCATTCCGGATGAAAACAAATCCATAGAAGAGGGGGGCATCACACCCTTGGGAGATGTGCGGGATACCCTTACCTTCAAACAGCTGAGGCAAATTGCCGACCGCCACAAATTCAGTTTTTCCACACCGGTCAAAAAGATACCCAAAAAAGCCCTGGATACCATCCTGTATGGTGGAGATCCCGGCTATCCTGCGCCTCCGGACACCTTGTGGTACGACAGCGAGTTGCACCTGGCCAACGAAGGGCTGGTAAATATGCTCAAGCGATGGTACCGGGACAGCAGTTCTGAAAAAGTGCGCCGTTTTGCCGAGGATTTTATGACGATCCAGGCCTGTCCTGTGTGCAAGGGGACCCGTTTAAAAAAAGATTCTCTCTACTTCCGCATTGACGAAAAAAACATTGCTCAGCTGGCCCAGCTCGACATTTCTGAGCTCAAAACCTGGTTTGACCATCTGGAAAACCGGTTGTCGGATCGCCAGAATTCCATCGCAAGGGACATCGTCAAGGAGATCAGGATCCGCCTGGACTTTCTGCTCTATGTGGGATTGGATTACCTTACCCTGGACAGGCCGACGATGAGCCTCTCCGGCGGAGAATCCCAGAGAACCCGCCTGGCCACCCAAATCGGCTCGCAGTTGACGGGAATCACCTACATTCTGGACGAGCCTTCCATTGGTTTGCACCAAAGAGACAACCACCGCCTGATCCGTTCTTTGAGGGAACTGACGGCCATCGGCAACACTGTGATCGTCGTGGAGCACGACAAGGATATCATGATGGAATCTGATTACATCATCGACCTGGGTCCCGGAGCAGGCAAGCACGGAGGAGAGATCGTGGCCCAGGGCACTCCGGAAGAGTTTTTAAAGAATCCCGATTCAGTCACCGCACAATATCTCTCCGGACGGGCCAGTATCGAATTACCGGCGAAAAGGAGAAAGGGAAATGGTCAGTTTTTAAGTCTGTATGGTGCAAAAGGCAATAACCTCAGGGATCTGAGCATCCGCTTTCCTTTGGGCTGTTTTATTTGCGTGACCGGTGTTTCAGGCAGTGGCAAATCCAGTCTCATCAACGAAACTTTATATCCCATCCTGCGCGAGCATTTTTATAACAGTCTTCAAAGGCCTTTGTCCTATGACCGTATCGACGGACTGGAACACCTGGACAAAGTGGTCGAAGTGGATCAGGACCCCATTGGCAGGACCCCTCGATCCAATCCAGCCACCTATACCGGCGTGTTTACAGAGATCCGCAATCTCTTTGCCAGTCATCCGGATTCCAAGATACGCGGCTATAAGCCAGGGCGCTTTTCCTTCAACGTACCGGGAGGAAGATGCGAGACCTGCGAAGGAGGAGGCATGCGGGTCATTGAGATGAACTTCCTTCCGGATGTGCAGGTATTGTGTGAGTCCTGCAGAGGCATGCGCTACAACCGGGAGACTCTGGAGGTGCTCTATAAAGGAAAATCCATAGGCGACATACTGAATATGACGGTGGAGGAAGCAACGCGATTCTTTGAACACATTCCTGCCATCTACCGCAAGATCAAAACACTGGACGACGTTGGGCTGGGTTATATAACCCTGGGACAGCAGGCCACCACTCTGTCGGGAGGGGAAGCCCAAAGGGTCAAACTGGCAGAAGAACTGTCCAAGAGAGATACCGGAAAAACCCTGTACATTCTCGACGAACCGACCACCGGTTTGCATTTTGAAGACATTACCCATTTGCTGGCGGTATTGCAAAAACTGGTGGATCGCGGCAATACGGTCATGGTCATCGAACACAATCTGGATGTCATCAAGGTAGCAGATGTGGTGCTTGACCTGGGACCTGAAGGTGGCAAACATGGAGGAAAAATCGTGGCTTATGGCACACCCGAAGCAGTCGCCAAAATTGAAGGGTCTTTCACTGGACAGTTTCTGAAAAAGGAACTTGGAATGCAATAAGTGAGCGCAAGGATTTGATTTTATCCGGAAGAGGTTCATCAGGTTTTGAAAAGAATATTTTCACGCATGGTTTATTTCCAAAATGTCAGATATTTGATCGCAATCCACTCAATCAGCGATCATGAAAAAAATAAGCATCCTATTACTCAGCATTTTGATTTTTTCCTCCTGCCGGACGGCACTTCAATTCAGCGGCAAAGGCAAGGACTCCGCTCCACTGTCAGTGACATTTTTGCAGATCAATGATTTTTACGAGATAGCCCCGGTGGATCAGGGAAATTCGGGAGGTGCTGCAAGGATCGCCAGTTTGCGAAAAAAACTGGTCGCTGAAAATTCAAATACCTACACGCTTCTTGCAGGCGACTTCCTAAGTCCATCCCTCATCGGTACGCTCAAGGTGGACGGGGACCGGGTCAAAGGCAGGCAAATGGTGGAAGCGCTCAATCTGGCAGGCCTTGACCTCGCTGCATTTGGCAACCACGAATTTGACATCGATGAGGCAGCTCTGCAAAAGCGGATCAATGAGTCGGATTTTGACTGGGTCGCCACCAATGTCCTTCAAAAAAATGCCGGCGGGTCTGCAGCTTTTTTCAAGGAAAAAAATGGGATAAAACAGGCCATTCCGAGGCATAAGATCATCCGGATTGGCAATCAAAAGGGAGACAGCCTCCGCATTGGGATCGTATCTCCCTGTATCAACAGCAACAAGGCCTCCTATGTGGTATATGAGGATCCGGTACGCACAACCGGGGAAGAAATTGCAAAAATAAAAGGGCAGGTCGAACTGATCGTTTTGCTGAGTCACCTGACCAAAGAAGAGGACCTGGATCTTGCCAGAAAGTTTCCGGAGATCCGGCTCATCATGGGTGGTCACGAGCACGATCATATGAAGCTCACGGCGGGCAATGCAGTCCTGACCAAGGCAGATGCCAATGCGCGTTCTGCTTTTGTGCATAAGATCACATATGATCCGCGCAGAAAACAAAGTTCCATAGGTTCTGATCTGGTCTTTCTGGATAAAACTATCCCGCTGGACAGCGAGGTGAGCGCTCTGGTGCAAAAATGGAAAGCAATTGAAAACAGGATCATGAGAGAGATGGGATTCGATCCGGACGAGGTACTCCAAACCCTGGGTAGTCCGCTGGATGCCCGCGAACAGACGATTCGAAATGTGCCCGCGCCTTTTTGCCAGATGATCTGCAGGGCCATGAGTCGCAGTTCTGATGGAATTGACTGCTCCATCATGAATTCAGGCAGCGTCCGGGTAGATGACGAATTCAAGGGCAGTCTGTCCCAGTACGACATAATCCGTTCACTGCCCTATGGAGGTTCTGTCGTCAAGGTTAAAATGAAAGGCAAGCTGCTATTGGAGGTTCTGGATGCCGGATGGAAAAACAAAGGCCGCGGCGGATTCCTGCAATGGGATCGCATCGATCGCACTCAGGACAATCGATGGACGCTTGCAGGAGCCCCCGTCGATCCGCAAAAAGTATACTCGGTTTGCCTGACAGAATACCTGATCAAGGGACTGGAGCAAGGGCTTGATTTTCTCAAACCAACCAACCCGGATATATTGTCTGTGGAAGAACCGGATCCCAAAAATGAAAGTGATCTACGCAGGGACATCCGCCTCGTGATGGTGGACTATCTGAAAAAAGGAGGAAGGTAATAGAATGGATGCATCTACCCGGGCGGTGTATGCAAATTTGAATTGGTCAGAAACGAAATTTTCACTGTAAGTCAAGTTAAGGGTTTGGCATGTGCCTCATCAGTCGCGAGAATGTTTTCAATGCATTCAGAAGACTGAATTCATGAGAGGGTAACTTCCTTTTTGGTTTTTGCCTGATGGAAAATGGAATCAGAAAATAATAATCGGATCGGAAGTGCAATGGTATCTGAGTAAGGGGTCTTGAATGCTATCGGAAATATGTATTAAAAATTGAAATTCTGAATTTCTCCGAAAAAAAAGCCCGCGGAAGTCCGCAGGCTTTTTGAAAACTGATATTTAATTTTTTATCAGAAGTGGTACTGAACTCCAATTCCGATGGTGCTCATATTGAGGTTAAGACCGAACTCGGTATTAGCATCTCCCTCCGTGTCACCCACTTTGGGAGTGAGAGAGGAGAATCCGAGGCTTCCGAAATGGGCAACAGCAGACCATTTGTCTGCAAAACGATACAGGAAGCCCGGGCTGATGCCCACGTTGAAACCTGTAACAGTAATGTCTTCTGCACCGGATTTGTCAGAAGCTGAAGCAAAACCAACACCCAGGTCACCAAACAAGGTAGCCTTGTCGCCAATGCTAAAGCCATAACGAAGGAATGCACCCAGCCCAAAAGCAGACTGATCCTCACCTTGTGAACCAAATCCCAAGTTTACCCCGATTCCCATTTTGTCGTTGATCTGATAACCAAGAGTTGGACTCAATTCATAAGTATTAACAGCATCACCATCTCCTACCTTAGATGAATTGAAGCCAAGGTCAAGACCTACCCAAAATTTTTCCTGGGCTGAGCCAAAGCTCACAAAGCCAATGGCAAGAACGAGTGTGAAAAGTCTTTTTAAGTTAGTCATACGTTTTAGTTAAATGATTAGTTAATAAAATTTATGCAATGTTAATATAAAAGGCAATTGCTTTTACGATACATTTATATATTTTTTATATATATGCATATATAATTGTAAATCATATGTATAATTGCATCCTTTCGAAAGGATACCATCAGTTCAGGATCTTTTGAAACTTCTCGGTCAGCCATTTTCGGCCCGTGATCCTGGGCTCCAGCTCCAGTTCCCGTAGCAGCGATTGGGTTCTGATGTGATCCATGGGATTGATCCTGAGTAGTTTGCGCATATACTTCAGAAAGCACTTGTAGTATTCGGTATGGTAGCCGAAGTTTTTCTTTCGGCGCAGAAACTGATCCATGGAATCCACGTGGTATTCGGACAGTTCCCTTTCGCCCATTTCATAAAAGATCCGGATCCTTTCCAGCCTCACGCTCAGTTCCAGCAAGGGGTCGTTGAAACTGAGCTGACCCAGCCAGGACATGGCCTCGTGGTATTTCTTTTGCTCGCTGAACAGCCTTCCTTTTTCAAAATGATGGAAGGCCTGCTGGTATTGTTTTTCGAGCTTGCTCTTATACCGGTCCAAAAACTCATCCACCCAGCCGTATTCCCTGAGGTTGATCCCGATCTCGGCGATGTTGCGGTAGGTAAATCGGCTCAGTTTGCCACGGTCCAGCAGGAATCCCCGGTCCAGCCCACGCATGTACAGACCGAAGACCGTCTCGTTGTATTCTTCCTTTCCCTCGTTGATCTTGCGGATGCAATAATTCAGGATGTTCACAAATACTTCCCGGCGCTCCTCGGTCTCGAAGTGACTGTCGGATTCGTTGTAGATTTCCAGGCATTTGCGGAAGTAATGGTCCTCGGCCGGGTGTAGTATCGCGAGGTAATTGTAGTAATAGAAACCCAATACAGGAATCGAATAAAGTTTTTCGTGTTCGATGTAAGCCTTGATCTCATCGATAAAGGGGAATGGGTTTTCCAGTTTGTAAACGGACTGCACGTGCAGGACGCGGCAGCAATGGCGCAGCTTTTTGATGATATAACTGATCTCCAGGGTATCAGAGATCTCTTTCAGATTAAATTCGCCCTGCCGCTTGATCGATGCCAGATATTCGTATTGGTCCAGCCTCATTCTGTATTCCTGTTCGTAATAATGTTCGTTGCGGAGGCTGCTTTTCTCCAGTTCTTTTGCAAAGTCCTGCATGGCCTCCTGGTAAAACTTGTGCAAGGACCTGCTCCTGTAGTGTCGGGCCAGGCCGAGCCTCAATGCAAAGGGATCCAGTTCCTCCAGGGCCAGAAATCGTTCCACATGGGCAAACAGGCGGCTCATCTGCAATCTGAGGCGGCTGTCGTCGTATTTTCTTTTGCCAAAGATCCGTGTGAACAAGGATTCTTTGTCCGGGGGGTCCCCTTCGCGGGTGGAGTATGTACTTTCGATCAGAGCTTCCAGGGTGGCTGCCATGCTTTCATCCGGACACAAATAAGGAGAAAGCAGATACTTTTTCAGCTTTCCCAGCGTCCTTGAATCAAGCGTGCGAACAAGATCGGCACATTTCATATATGAAAATAGTTAATATAATGTACAATCATTTATTTTAAATTATCTGAATTTCAATATAATATGATCCATATAAATGGTTTAATTTTGTACAAATGTAAAAAATTGACTTTTACCAATCATTTTCTTGCCCCCACTTTTGCATTAGAAATGAACCAAATGAATCGGATGTTGCGCTATATCGGGATCTGGCTGCTGGCAGGATGGGGAATGCTCTCCGTTGCCATGGGTCAGGATTCAGCCTACCTGAACATGGAGGCGAGGATCGAAAACGATACGGTGATCCTCGAAGTGAGGACCATCAGGTTCCGGGATTTGATAGGCAGTCAGTTTGGAGTGCAATTCCAGACATCCAATCTGAGTTTCTCCAGGGGTGTGGGTCATCCATCCCTTCAGGGTGCTTCGGTGGCGGGGAATCCGGGCAATTGTCTTTTTTCCTGGATGGCTGCTCCACAAAATCCCGTCAGCCTTCCCGATTTTAGTCTTTTGGCTGAGTTCCGTTTTCACATCGACCAGCCGGCATCTGAATACTGCTTTGATTTTGGCGTGCCCGGATTTGAACTTAGACTCAGGTCTGTCAATTTCGATCCGCATCCAGGCCGGGGTATCGGCACATGTCGATCTTCCCTGCGTGGTACGGTACGGGGTATTGCCCGTCTGGATAACGATGGAGACTGTCAGGTCGATTCTTCCTCAAGCCCTGTACCTTTTCAGGTTCTGAAATTCAGCCGGACAGGAGGGGGCCAAGAATATTTTGCCTTTACAGACCAGGATGGCCGTTTTAACCTGGAGCTTCCTGCCGGGAGCTACGATTATGCCTTTTTGTCCAACGGGCTCAGGGAATTTTGCAACAACCCGGCTTCCGTGCAGGTCTCTGCACCGGGCCAGCTTATTGAAATCATACAATCCGTAAAAAATATTGTCGATTGCGCCGAACTTGAGGTTAATCTGACTACTCCCGGACTCAGATGGTGCGACGATGTTGTTTTCGATCTGAATTATAGAAATCTCGGAACATCGGACGCAATCGACGCCTTTATTGAACTGGCCCTGGATCCTGCGCTCGTCTGGAAGTCTTCCGGACGAACGCCTGTTCCATTGGGCAACAACCGCTTCAGGTTTGACTTGGGCATCCTGAAGGCCGGACAAGGTGGTGTTTTCAGCGTGGTTGCCACTACGCCTTGTGGGACAGAGTATCAAGGCAACACTTTGTGTTCGGAAGCTCGTATCGCTCCGGATGCACCTTGTATAGAACATCCCTCTTACAGTGGTGCTGAATTGGAAATCACTCCATCCTGCGATCAAAACGAAGTCGTCTTTCTGGTCAGGAACAAGGGTAAAAGAGACATGCGGTCAGAGCTGGCCTTCACCACGGTGGAGGACGACGTCATGCCCGGCATTGGCGGTGGCGTAATCCTGTTGCAGGGTCAGAGCCGCGAGATCAGGCTTCCTGCCAATGGCAAGACCTGGCGCATTGTGTTTGACACGATTCCCCATCATCCTTATCAAGTTCGTCCCACAGCCGCCATCGAAGGTTGCGGTACGGGATCCGGCAGCAAGGGCTTTATCAACAACTACAGTCTGGGAGACGAGGCACCACAGCGCTCTGTGGTCTGTGGCGAACTTCGCGATAGCCTGTACGTCCGTTCTGCTGCCCCCGAGGGCTCCGGACCTGTCCATCTCGTTTTTAAAGACAACCGCCTGCATCATACCCTGAGGATCCGCAATCAGGAAGGAGAAAGTGCATTCCTGCTGAGGATCCGCGAAAAACTAAGCGAGTACCTGGACCCGGCCAGCTTGCAGGTGGTCGCCAACCGTCAGCCGGTCAGGTGGAACCTGAATGCAGATGGAGAATTGGAGCTGACCCTGGAAGGATTGGACCTGCCTGATGGTGCCGACCTTTACCTGAGTTATTCTGCCAAGCCACTGAAGGAGGCACCTGCCGGAGCTGTTCTTCGCAACTCAACGGAACACCGCTTCAATTTTGGATCCTGGAAACCACTTGAAAGTTATACACATACTCTGGGATCCTGGCTGATCAGTTCAGTGCAGAATGAAGAAAAAGCTCTATTCAGAATCAATGCGGATCCCAATCCTTTTGCTGAATCCATCCGGTTTTATTCAGAAGCGGAAGCTGCTCAAAAATTCAGGGTTTCCATTTTGAATACCCAATTCATCAGGATATTTGAAGAATACACCACCCAGGGATCTGTGATTTGGAAACCGGAAGCCCTGGCAGCCGGAGTATATTTTTATCAGGTTTCCGTCCGGGGCCGAATTGTACAAACCGGAAAATTGATCAGAAGATGATGAACATGCAGAATCATACCGAGCTTCAGATAAATCAGCCATTGGTTTGGAATGGAAACTGCAAACATGTTAGCATTTATTCAAAACGTTCTGATGAATCTTCGGAGCAACGGAACGCAAAATTTATAAAGTATTTCATTACCTGTTGGCCTGAAACACTCGTCTGGCGGGTTACCAGAGCCCTGGCCTCAACAACAAAAGGCCATCCCAATCCAACGAATGATCTGAATTCCATTTGGAATCAGATGAAGGGACTCTTTGGAATCCGCCGGACCTGCCAGGCTTTCAATAGGTGTATTGGATCAAGCAATACTAATCTCCCCTAAGTCAAAGAGCTTGCTCATATTTTTGTTTGATTTATGTGATTTATCCGAGAATTCGCAAGGAATTCGATCCCCGACAATGGTCGGGGATTTTTTTTATTGATATATATCCGATCTCATCCACCCTAGTTTATTGAAAAGATGGGTACATGAGACCTGCAATACACCCAATCCATATGCCAGGTAGAGGCGGAAATTGATGGAATACGCCTCTTCGAAATGCTTGGTGGGACAGGTGATCTCAGATATGAGGAATCCTCTGTAAATGATCTTGGAGATTAACTGGTTGTCGAATACATAGTCATTTGAGTTTTTGCGGTTTGTGGGGTTTTCAAATAATTTGCGGATAGTGGATGAATCTTTTATTGATCATACTTTTATTAGAGAAATGAGACCTGAGGTATTGAAAAAATAATTGAACCGGATGTCCTGTTAAAAGGAGAGCCAGCCAAATTACTTCAAAACGTTAGGAACTTTAAGCAGAATTGCTGGAAGTATTTTTTAAGTATTTATTGGAAACCCGGGAAGAGATTTTAGTAATTTTAACCCATAATTTACATTATTGATCAATCACACAGTTTGATATTCTGACTTCTCTCACTTTGTTTAGAGCAGATTTGTAAATTTTCTTATTTTCTTTCTGTCATTTACCACGTTTTGATGGATTTTTATATTGGTGAGTCGATTAACAAATCTCAATATTCTAATTTCTAACAGACTCATATCAATTTTTGACTGTTAATAAGCTTAAAGTAATTTATTGTCCGTTTTGACAGCAGGTGATTGACGAATTGTAATATCAGCCCATCGCATGGTGATATTGTCTTTTAAGTTCCCGGAAGAAAAACTGTAAAAGTGTTTTTTCCTCGATGATCAAAACCGCAGTGCCATTCATGCCTGGTTGGAGCAGACCTTTCAATTGGCCTGGATCGTCAAGAGCAAGGTACAGATTGTACAGACCCTCCTCATCCGGTGTATGACTGATCATATTGACATGGGCCTTTGCGCTGCCATATTCGTAGAATGGGAAAGTGGATACTTTGAGGTGACAAGACATTCCCTGTCTTAATTTACCGATTTTATCAGGTGTACACTTTAGAAAGGCAAATACGGACGGGTCTCCTTTGTTGATTTTGAGCAAGGTGGCTCCGCTTCCAATTTGTTTTTCTCCTTCAAATAAAAACGAAACACTGCCTGCAATGCCACTTTTCAAAACAACAGAGCCTTCTGCCAGATCACAGTTGCCAAACAAATCGTTTATCTGCCGGCGTGCCAGTTGCAAGCTGCCTGTTATTTCGGCATTAGTGACTTGATAATCGGCTTCTATTTTTGCCAATTCACTTTTGATCCGATTGTCATCTATTTGTGCTTGTTCAATAGAGGTCTGGAGCCGCAGGGATTCTTTTTCGAAGCGTAATTTTTCCTGTTGAAGTTTATTTTCCACTTCTTTTCGCAGGGATTCCTTGTCTGACATGTCAAAACGGGATACAATATTGCCGGTCTCGTAAAGCCGGTTGTAAGCCATCGCTTTATCGGTGGCATCCTGCAATTTGGCACGGAGTTCGGTTTCGTGAGCGATCCAGGTTTGTCGAACCAGATCGAGTTGGCGTGTATCCGCTTCAATGGCAGCGCGATTTTCCATAAGTCGGGAGCGCAGGATATCGCGCTGAATATTCAGGGAATTCTGTTTTGGGCCTGTAAGGTTGGTCGAGTCCAGCAAGTTTGCCCGATATTGGCCCAATAGTGCTACAATCTCTGGGGAGGTGATGCGCAGCAACCGATCATCGGGTTTTACAGCAGTACCTGTTTGCACGTATTGCTCCAGTAAATAAACCGGGAAAGGAAATTTGTACACCTCTTCCTGTTCCTCATTTTTCAATACAAATGGCAGTTCAATCTGATCCGGAAATTTCACCCAATACGCTGTGGCGATCATGGCAGCAAATATCGCGGAGGCTATCAGAAGCAGTCGGCGCAAAAGTCGGGTACTCATATCCCTCAGCGGCACATCGGCCTCCCAGTACAGTCTGGCATATTGCTGTTGTTCGAGTTCGTCGGTCTCTTTCATGATCAATATGCTATATATGTTTTCATAAATCCATAGTAGAGTCCATCTTGGACCTGCATCAGTGTCTCGTGGGATCCTTCCTGGACAATTTGTCCTTCATCTATCACCCAGATGCGGTCGGCATTGCGCAATGTTTGCATTCGGTGAGCAATACTGATGATGGACTTGTCCTTAAAATGGCTTTTAATGTTGTTCATGATCTTTTGCTCGGATTCCACGTCGAGCATACTGCTTGCCTCGTCCAGGATAATAAGATCAGGGTCACTCAGGAAAAGTCTTGCGAAGCCCAGTTTGAGTTTTTGCCCTCCCGAAAGATTGGCGCCCAGATCTCCGATTTTATAGTTGTAGCCAAGGTATTGTTTCGTGACAAAGTCATGGAGATCGGCCAGCTTGGCGGCACGTATCACATCCTCGATATCCGCGTCGAGGTTGGCAAGCATGATATTTTCCTTTATGGTGCCATTAAAAACATAGACATCCTGAGGGTACAGGAAGACTTTTTTCCGCAGAGCTGCAGGATTGATTCGCTGCATGTCTGTTTTGCCAAAACGAATACTACCTTCGTATTCGGGGTAAAGGTTGAGCAGAATTTTTACGAGAGTTGATTTACCGGATCCATTGCGCCCTACGATTCCGATGTGCTCACCAGGTTTGATGGTGAGGTCCAGCTTGCGCAAGACGTAGCCATCCTGACTCTGGTTGTATTTAAAATTTAATCCCTGCACTTCAACGGGAAAGGTACTGAAATCATTGGCCAAATCGAGCACCGACCTATTCTCCTCCTTTTGAAGCAGTACGTCATCCAGCCGATCCAGGCTTACCTGAACTTCCGCAATATTATACCATACGAGAGACAGGTTATTAAGAGAATTGAGTATCAATAGGAAAATGGCGGTGATGGCGATGTATTGGCCAATACTTATTTCGTTTTGAAATGCCATAAAGGCACCTAACCAAAAAATTCCAACCTGACTCACATAGTAAATACTGCGTTGGACTGAATGGAGCATGGCACTTTTTTGTTCTGCTTCCATGACCACATTCAGGGTTCGCTTGTATTTGTTTTTCCACTGCCAGAATTTGAAATTTTCAATACCCAACAGTTTTACACTTTGCATGCCCAGCAAGGTGTCCAGAAAATCACCGAGCGTTTCCAGATTCCGGTAGAAAACTTTATAGACTAGGGCTCTGATCCTGGGGGCGTAATAAATGGTAACAAAGGCAAACAACGCGACAAAGCCGCAGGCTGCAAGTCCGAGTTTGATATTGTACAACAACAGGACGGGAAGGTAAAGAAGTACAAAGAGCAGGTCAACAACACACTCCAGTAAGCCCGGGTTAACCAATTGGCGGATGGTGAGGTTTTCCTGAAAACGCGCCATAAAATCTTCCCGCTTGTTGTTGTCATAATACTTTTGGGACAATCCGATGAAATGTTTGAAAAATCGACTGAAAAAATCCAATTCAAATCGCACGCGTGCATCCACCAGCAATATATTGCGCACATAAAGCAATATGGTCTGTGTGGCAAAGACCGCGAACATTCCCATTAGAATGACCATCAGCATCTTACGGTTTTGATTAACCAAAACGCTGTCCACGATGGTTTGTGTAAAGAAAGGTATGGCCAGGCCCAATGCCTGTAGCAATGCAGTGGCCAACAGTACCTGGAAGATCACAGGTCGCAAGGAGGCAAGAACCGGGGCATAAAATCGGCTGAAAAGCGACTTGTGCTCCTCGCGGAACGCCTGTACCGATTCTTCCAGGTCTTTGTTCCTGAACAGTTGGGCCGTGGGTTCCAAGGACATGGCGACACCGTTCCATTTTTTTAAAAATTCCTCCTTCCTTATTTTATCTTTTCCATAGGCCGGATCGGCTACCCATACATACTCCTCCGTGACGCGATAGACCACAATAAAATGTATGCCCCCATAATGTGCAATGCAAGGCATCTTGATCTCCGAAAAATTTTCAAACTCCATTTCATAGGCATCGGCCTGAAAACCGAATTGCTCGGCCACTTCGATCATGCTGTACAGGTTGACGCCCGCTGTGCTCACTTCGGTCATTTTGGTCAGCAAAGGCGCAATGTTGTAGTAACCGTAATACTTGAATATCATGGCCATGCATGCCGGCCCACATTGCATCATGCCTGTTTGGCGAATAAACGGGAAATCCCTGATATATTTTTTATTGCCGAATATCATCATATGGTCTTAAAAATCTGCAGAAATATATGAATTCTACATTGATGAGCTGAAGATATTGCTTAATTCTCATGTCTCAAAACCCAGGATTCCATCATTTATGCACAAGTAAAAATATTCGCGAATAGACTCAAAATCGCCACTGAGCGTATCCAGAATTTCCTTTGCACTTTTGGTTCCGTCCAAAGCAAATAGGAAACTGGACCAAAGAAGTTCGTTTTCATCTATTTCATAGGACAATATTTCATTTTTCTGAATAAAAACCCTGCCGCTGCCGTGTTCCGTAACCAGGCTGCACCCTTCCAGAAAATGAAGCGGCCGAGCCAACAATGTCTCCTCCGGATCAATGTCGAACTGTTTTCGAAGTCGGTCGGTGGCTGAACGGTCAAGGTGGCTCACAGCTTCCATCATGTTTTGGACCTCATCTTCGTAGTTCATGGTGTTTTCGTCCTGCTCGTGGAGTTTTTCCATAAGGCCCAGGTTGATTACGTTGAGCAAATATTGCCAGGCCTTGTGATCTGGTTTTTCGATGAGGCGATTCAATTCTGCCACCAGGGCTTTTTTGTCAATGACTGGATGTGCATCCTGGACCGGGCCGAGTGCCTCCTCTAAAAGATCTAATTTTCCAGGGTTGATGAGCGACTGATAAAACTCAAAGCGCCGGTCATATCTTCCCAAGAATGCAGGCGATTTAGGTTTATTAAGGATATAACCTGGCAAGTGACGTGCGGCTGGTCGGCGAAGGATCTGCTTGTCGAAAAACAGTTCGGAGTGAAATTCCTGAGGGATTTGCGCAAAAAATGGCAGAAATCGCGGATCCATGAATGGGTATCGGACGCTGTGTCTATGAGAATATCCAGCACGGTTTTCATCCCAAATCAACACAAAATGATTGATGTGTATATTGCTTTTGACATAATAGAGCCATGGGTTTTTTTCCGGTGACCTTCCTGACCACGAAGCCATAAAATCGGGCTGTAAAAAACGCCGGGCACCCCAAAGTGAATGCAGGCGTTCCGGCAAAATCTGTCGGCGTTCGGCCTCCCGGATCTTATCCATCATATGGGCCCAGCTAGCCTCCGGCGTTTCGGCATCCTCGATAATCCAGCGTGCAAGCCCACCGTTGAACTGGTCACTTCCGGTACCCGTGAGCGTATAGCCTATGTCTGGATGCAGCCGGCGAATGGCATCGTGAAGGAGGGTTTTGGTCATCGAATCGTTATGTGCAAAAGGCGATTCGGCGCGCCATACGCGTTTCTTCCACAAGTTTGAATCAGAGGAGAGTCGGTGGAGGGGCACGGTGAACTGTTTGTTCCGAATCCCCAGGTCCTTGGCCAATTGGCTGCAAAGGGCGCTGGTTTCTTCCAGCAAAGTAGTTTGGGTGATGATGGAAAAACTCTCTACCGGTTTTTCTTTTGCAGCCAGTGCGCATAGGATCGAGGAGTCCAATCCTCCGCTCAGAAAGGAATAGGCCGGTCCGCTTTCCTGTGTGCGGAGGCGAACGGCATCTTCCAAAAGTTCCATATAGGCATCCTCCACTTCAGCTGCATTGCGGTAATTGGAGGATGGCTGCTGCGCGTAAGGCTGCCAGTAGGTAAATTTATCTAAAATACCGCTTCTCACGTCAAGTCGGATTCCGGAGGCTTCTTCGAGCATTTCGATGTCCTCAAACCATGCACTGTAGTTGCGTTCGCCATCCAATACCTCAAAGGGGATGGAACGGCGCAGGGCATTTTTCCAATCTATTTTTTTGGGACAGCCCGGGTGTTGAAGCAGGAATCGCAGCTCGGACGCAAACAGCAGCAAATCCTCTCCACGGTGTACAAAGACTTGCTGGATCGCCAAATGATCGGTTAATAGGTGTGCGGTTTGACCACCCGCCTCAAGATAGCAGAGCATGAATCGGCCATTCAGTTCTGCTGTGGCGGCTGAAAGACCGATTTGATTAATGCGCTCGTGTAGCTGTTGGACCGTTCGAAACAGGGGGGCATCAGAACCATAGAGTTCTCCACATAGATATAAGTTGGATCCATTTGCATGAGCAGAGCAGACCAGGTCTCCCATTAATTGCATGCGCTGATTCTCAACAGTCACCGCTGTGCCGAATGCGGTGGGGAACTTTTGTCGCAGGATATTTAATCCAGGCTCATTATCGCTTTTTCGCGAATATTCGATGATGCCAAAAAAACTGTACATATCCCGAAAGTTATAAATTATTGAAGAATTGGCCCCATGCAGCAAAGGAACATGCATGGATTTTATTAATTGTTCTTAAAAAGCAGGAATTGATTGCTGATGCTGCGTCATTTGGATCTTGAAAGGTTGTTTGACTTTTACGGTCGGGTTGATGATGGATTAGTTAAATTTGGCACCGCCGCCGTTGATGTTGGCAGTCTGTACTTTGTTTAGTTTTTTCATGTTTTTAAATTGTTGTGGTTGAAAATGGATGCTTACTCTTTTCTTCAGGTTTTCGGCTGCCCCCTGTATGTATATTACTGCTAGTTTATTCTCATTCCGCCGCCATTGATGCTGGATGTCTGTACTTTATTTAGTTTTTTCATGATAATACGATGATTTGAATGTTTTAGAATGGATGGTTTTTGTATGGTTGTTTGGGGGCTTAATTCACCCGGAAGCCCCCACCATTGATGCTGGCAGTCTGGACTTTGTTTAATTTTTTCATGCTTTTTAATTGTTGAAGTTAAAAATAGTTGCCTACTCTAGTCGTCAGGTTTTCAGCTGCCCCTGTAGTTGAATCATGTGATTAATTTAACTTTAAACCGCCGCCATTGATACCGGTTGTTTGTGCTTTATTTAATTTTTTCATAATGAATATTTTCTAAATTAATCTTATTTGTTTAAACAAGTTTTTAATTTTTCTCGATGGTGGAAAGATTAGTTAAATCTGGCACCGCCGCCATTGATCCCTGCAGTCTGTACTTTATTTAGTTTTTTCATGCTTTTTAATTGTTGTGGTTGAAAATGAAAGCCTACTCTTTTCTTCAGGTTTTCGGCTGCCCCAGTGGTTGAATCATGTGATTAATTTAACCTAATACCACCGCCATTGATCCCGGTTGTTTGTGCTTTATTTAATTTTTTCATGTTTTTAATTTGTAATGGTTGAAAATGAATGCCTACACTATTGTTCAGGTTTTCGGCTGCCCCTAATGTCAGAGAGCACTATTAGTTCAATTGACGACCACCGCCATTGATCCCGGTTGTTTGTGCTTTATTTAATTTTTTCATGTTTTTAATTTGTAATGGTGTAAAAAAGTTGCCTACTCTATTCTTTAGGTTTTCGGCTACCCCTGTGGCTGGAACAGAATTATTGTAATGTTATACCACCGCCATTGATACCCGCAGTCTGGACTTTGTTTAATTTTTTCATTTTTTTGATTTGTTGTTGTTGAATGTGGAATCCTACTCTATTCTTCAGGTTTTCGGTTACCCCTGTTTTTTTGTTGGTACAAAGATGGGGTCATCCACTATCCTTGCGCAATCACATGAAAGTAGATAATTGATTATGTGAAGGTCGAACGGACCTTTCAAGTCAAATTTCTCCGGTAAAAACAAGCTTTGAGCCTTTATTCGGGCTACTTTCCAGCTGCATTTGACCCCCGATGGCTTCTAATCGACGGCGCATATTACCCATCCCATGGCCGCCGCCCTGCACCAGGTCAGGGGTCATCCCCACACCATCATCTGATACTTCTAGGCGATACCGGTTGGCGTCTAGTTTAAATGAAACGACTATTTCACTGGCCTGACTGTACTTTCGGGCATTGTGAAGTGCTTCTTTCATCGCCAGGTAAAGGTTGCGTCTTATATCAGGGCTGACCGTCAGTTCGTTGTCGGGACCAGGAAAATCAATGCGGTAACGCATAGGAGCATCATCCATATAATTGGAAATATATTGTTGCATAAATTGCAACATGCCTGACAGATTGTCCCGGTCGGGATTGGAGGACCATATTATTTCACCCAGTTTTGAAACCGTGTCACGAGCCTGGATCGTGATTCTTTCCAATGGTTTGATATCCACTCCGGCGTTGGCGTTTCTCGCCATATAAGCCTCTGACAACCAGGCGATTTTGGTAAGACCAGAGCTAATATCGTCGTGAATATCCTGTGAGATCCGGCTTCTGACCAATGCTTTTTCTTTTTGCTTTTCAGATTCGATCAGTTGCTCCTGCGTTTCACTCAGTTCCTGTAAAGTCGCCGAGAGTCTTGTGTTTTTATCGGCTATTTCATTATTAAGCGCTGTCAATGTGACATTCGAGCGTTTTTGGTTGGCATAGTTGCGATACACAAAAAGCATAGAAATCAGGAGCAGAACTATTCCTATGCCAAAATAAAGTCTTTCATTTCGCTTTTTCTCAACAGCGAGGCGGTCGAGTTCTATTTGTTTGTCTTTGAGCAGTACTTCGCGCTCTGTGGTGAGCTTTTCTATCAGTTTTTTACTTTCAAGGTTATTAAGTGTGTCCCTGGCAGTGGTACTGATCTTATGATATTTGAGTGCGTTCAGGGGGTCGCCTGCCATTTCAAATGCATCGGTAAGCAAATTGGCATAATGGCTTATTGTATTGAGTTCATCATTTTGCTGGGCAATTTCAACACCCTGTTTCAGATATTTGATTGCATTGCGCAATAGTTCGAGTCTTTCACCCGGCACCAAATGATAAATAGAATCCGTGCGGCCATAATTTTTCCAGCTGAGATAATATACCACTCCCAGGTCTGCGATCAAATTGGCAGACAGCAGCGATGTATTGTTCTCCTTACCTAATTTTATAGCTTCCAGGATTTGTTCGTAGGCGGCCTTGTAATTCCTTTCGTCGTTGTAGTGCAAGGCAAAATTTTTCAAAACGGTAGCCTGGCCCAATATGTTTCTCACTTGTCGGTAAATGTCCAGTGATTGCTTGTAAACACTCTTAGCTTCCTGGTGCAGACCCTGGACCTGATAGATATTTCCCAGGTTGCAAAGGATCAATGCAAT
>CAYXKO010000008.1:0-20427 GCA_964465435.1 uncultured Saprospiraceae bacterium
CGTTCGGTCGCGGCCAAAAGAAAGTAACATACATGTAGTTTGGTTAACAATAGATTTTTATAATTTCACGCAACTGTGGTGGGGTTCAATTTTTAATATTGCATTTTAAGATTGTAAATACTTGTAAATCAAATACCATATTCAAAATTTTAATTTATTTAGGACAGGTGTTGCATCCTAATTCATTCCACCAACACAAAGGCAGCCCATTGGAAAGAATGAGAATGCGCAGGTACACCGGAAATCAGAGCGAGAATGAGAGCGAGAGCTGTAAAGAATAAACTATAAAAACTATTCAAGCAGCATGAATCCTGCCCACTGATAGGGATTGATGAAGCGTTCGCGCATTTCCTGTTACGTTTTTCGGAAGGCATCCGGAATGGTCATCTTACACTCTCCTTTGTCGGGACCTAACCTTAGAAAATAAGTATATTACTGAATATAAATCTTTCCGGTATAATGTTGCCTTTCACCCATTATGGAAATAAAATAAATTCCAGGTGATAAGGAATTCAGCTCCAACATCAGCCGGTCATTTAAAATGTTCGATTTCAATTGATATTTCCTGCCTAACTGATCAAACACCTGCAAGGTTTTGACATTCAACACATCGTTAGTCTCACAGAATATTACAACACTTGCGGGGTTTGGACTACAAACCAGGTTTAAAATACCGGCATTATGATCTGACTTACCGGAAGGTGATTGATCCCTGGTCCCCGTGGTTACGTTTAAAGTCCCGCCGCATTGCCATTTGATGTCATAAACCAATTTCTCGAATTGATCCAAAGTCATGGAGCCATAATCTATATCAAAACTCTTTCCGGATGAAAGCTTGACTCTCTCCAGCAAATGACCTCCACAATCGTAAAACTTAACTTCTGTGTCATAAGTTGCAGGAGGACCCACAATGGAATAACACCTCGATAAAGTAAAAAAGACCTTGACCCCTCTTACATCAACAAATCCGGCCTGAGCCTCGGTCAATTCACATGTTGATATCTTGCAATCCAGTTTTTCAATCGTATCAACGATCCAAGTAAAATCCTTTAACGAACCAAATTCCCTGCCATTGCATTTGACATTGCAGATACCCAAAAATCTGTCATAAGTGGGATTGGATCTAAATATGCTATCACCATAAGGACAAAACCAGATCATTTTGTTGTTGAGAGAATCAATTTTGTTATTGCCAAAATCCACCTCGCCCACTTCAAGGTTGGTCAACATAGTGAGTCGATCCGGCAATTCTCCGCTAAAATTATTATCATTTACCTTTAAAGACCTCAGGTCACAGAGGTCGCCCAGATCAGGAGGCACTCCGCCTGAAATCTGATTTTTACTCACGTTTAAATTTTGAATATTATCCCAGTTGTTCAATTCCTTGGGCAAACCTCCTGACAACTGATTTTGACTAAGATTTAAATTTTTAATAAAAGGAATTTTCACCTCCGGAATCCTGCCACTGAGCTTGTTATTTTCAAAAATTGCAGTATCAAGCGTATTTAGGTCGATCAAAGGAAGGCTACCCTGGAGGTTGTTATTACTAAGTTCAATACTTTGCACACAACCGAGATGATTTGTCTTAATACCATACCAACTGCTAATTGGTTTATTAGCAACTAGCCAGTTATTGCGATTTGTCCAGTTTGGACCGCCGGTGGCATTGTAAAGCCTCACCAATTCAGAAGAATCCTTCTGCCTGTCGCACACTCTTAAAGAAATTGTTTCACTCCATAATTGCAATTGGGGCAAACCCGGATTCGTAACCCTAACCTCATAACGACCTGCGTCTGTAACCTGTGGATTGGGGAAGAAGATTTTATTGGAATCCTGGTCTCGATTGAAATAATATAAGTCATTTCTCACCAGGAATAAAGTATATTTATTATCTGTAATATTTCTATCAATCCCTAAATCAATGGTCAACGGATTACCCTTGGCCACCATAATTACGGTATCCTTATAAAAATCCTTCTGACCACTATAATAATAGGTTGGACTCTTTTTTCCAGAGGCCAGAATGTCGCTAAAGGTAAATTTATTGTCTTCGAAGTGAAACCATTTAACAAAAGGAGTATTGGGTATTGGGCCGGATAAACAATTATCGTAGAGCCAAACTGAATTCAATTCCGGTAAATTCGAAAAATCAGGAATGCTCCCTGTCAACTTGTTTGTCGAAAGCTCGAGAAAGCCTAAATTAGTTGCTTTAGAAAATCTGGGAATAGGACCGGAAAGCTGGTTCTCTCTTAACCTAAGGCTGGATAGGTTGGGAAGATCGAAATCAGGAATCTCACCAGTAAGTTTGCACCCGGATAAATCAAGCAACCATAGCATTGGCATATTAACATAATTAGGAATGGATCCGGTAAAATCATTGTCACTAAGGCTTAAAAACCACATTTCTGGCAATTTGGTAAATACCGGCAAATTGCCACTAAAACTATTCCTTCCTAAATACAAGCTACCCAGTTCGGGCAAATTAGAAAAATCAGGAATATTCCCGCCTAATTGATTCCCATCCAACCAAAGCGTTCCCAATTTTTTCAGATTTGAAAAATCAGGAATCTCTCCGTTGAGTAAATTATCCCCTAAATCCAAAGTAGCCAAATTGGGCAAGTTTGAGAAATCAGGAATTTTGCCGGTTATCTGATTAAGACCTAATTCAAGGTTCCTAAGATTTGCCAAATTATTAAAATCCGGAAGGCTACCTGAAAGCAAATTATCATTTAAAATTAAAGTATCCAACAAGGGCATATTGGCAAAATTCAACACGGATCCTCCGATAGAATTTTGACTCAATTTCAATATTTTCAGATTACCCAGCACCGGATCAATCATACTTCCCCTGAGATTATTGTCTTCCAATATTATGGACACTACACATCCCTGGGGATTAAGTCTTACTCCTTTCCAGGTATTGATTGGCCTGCCATTAATCAGCCAATTAGTATTATCCTTCCAGTTTTTTCCATCGAAATTATTATAAAACTTAACCAGCTCCAAACTATCCATGGCCCGGTTACATGCCATGGTACCTGATTGGGCAGAAAGGGATATCCAACCGCTAATAAATGAGACAATACATACAAGGAACCCAAAAATTCTTAAGGACTTTTTCATATAACAAAACTTGTTAACAATTGAACGAACAGATGCATAAACCAACCTGTAACCATGCAAATATAAAAAATTTACAAAAATATAGACAAAATATCAGGTTAATAAAGTGACTGCAGTCAATCCGAATACTTTAATCCAGCAAGACAAATCCGGCCCACTGATAGGGGTTCACAAACCTTTCGCGAGCCTCCCGCTGCGTCTTATTGAATGCCTCCCTGATGGAAGACTTGCCTAAAATCCAATTTCGATAGAAGCTCAGCATAAAATCCTTGGTTTCCCGATCAGGAACCTGCCACAAACTCATGATCAGTTTATCCGCTCCGGCCAGTTTGAATGCACGCTGCAAACCATACACTCCCTCCATATCCTTTATATCTCCCAAGGCAGTCTCACAAGCTGAAAGCACGACCAACTCCGTTTTTGATAAATCCAAATGACTGATATCATAGGCACTCAAAAGGCCATCATCCCTGGTATTTAAATCCGTACCATATTGCACTGCATTGGCACCTGTCAGTACCAGACCGCTGTTCACCATTCCACTGCCATAGAATCCAGGTTTTAATTCCAGTGAAGGAGGCGCCGCATTTGTAAAATACCCATGAGTGGCGAAGTGCAAAATACGCCACCCTTTTTCGCTTTCCAGGGAATCGACCACTGCGGGCTCCCTGGCATTTTTGCCATTTACAAACTGGACATCATATTTTTCACTCCTAAGAAGATTGACAATTTCGTTGCTTTCCTTTTCAGCCCATGCCAGGCTTCCCCATTGACGCGTTGCCGTGCCCTGGGTTTTGGAATCAGAAGACCGACTGGCCACTATTTCAGAAGATTCAAAATCATAATCCACGCCTCCAACTACCAGGGATTTGGATCCGGAGTAAGCAGCTGTTTGCTCATCACTCAGTATCACCTGGCGGGTACTGCTCACCCATATCAATTCTACAGAATCAGCCAAAACGGTCTCCAAAGAAGTAGGTATTGCGGACAAGTTAATTCTATTCAACAATCCATCCGGAACCAAATATATTTTCTTTACATTGGGCAAATAGTTTCTCACTGGAAACCAAATCAGATCTGCAAGATTGCCTCTTTTCACCTCTATCAGCGATGCGCCCCGGTTTGTAAATTCATAGAGATTGTTCACATAATCCGCAGTGCGGGTCGCGTTGGGTTTCAGAAATCCGGTAAAATATATCTCGCTGCAAAGCTCAACAAAGACAGGCGCTGATGCATCTTTGGTCAGGATGAGCGCACCATAAAAGACGGTATCATTGGCCTTGCTATCAGGGAATGAAATATACTCCACAGCTGCCTCTTCATCGGCCAATGCGACCTGGACCTCCTCCCAATTAGTTTCTTCACTGCCTTCAGAAAAAGTGCCTATGGTATGATGGATCTCACCCTCCAACTCAGAAATTTTACGTTCCAATTCTGCCACACCGGATCTCTCCGAAACCGGCTTATTCAATTCATTCTCCAATTGCCGGTGCAGGGAAATGACTTCATCTCTTGAGTCACTTACCTTTCTGGCCTTATTGATGCTCATCCGGATTTTCTGCAGATGATTGAGGATAAAACCCCGATAAAATAAACTGGTGTTATACGCCAAAACAGTCAATTCATCGTCTTTGGGTGACTCGCGAACAAAACTATACAGCTCATGGATATACTTGCTGTATTCTTCCAGTTTCGCGTTCAGTTCCATTTCCGAAAAAAACTTTGCCGTTCTCATAAGATAAGTGCGGGGAATCTTTTCAATTCTTTTCAACACAGCGATGGCCTCTGCTTTCTTTCCCGTCTTCCTTAGAAATTTAGCGTAATCAAACTGCACATTGAAATTATCTATATGATCCTTTCCCAATGAACGTTGAATGATCCTGGTTGCCTCTTCAAAATTAGCTTGGGCCTTGGCGTTTTCGCCCTGCAATGTCTGGATGTTGGCCAGAGCCACCAATATGGATGCCAATTTGGGATGATTTTTTCCATATATGCTTTCCTGAAGAGATCTGGCTTTCTCCGCATGCCTTAATGCCAGGTCCAATTTACCCATAACCAGGTATAAATGACCTAGATTGCCCGCGTTTACAGCGTATTCAGCCTGCTTGTCCAGGCCGGCTGACTCTCTTTGCTTCAGGGCATCCGTAAATAATCTCTCTGCCTCTGTATAATCTCCCTCCCTTTCGGCAATGTTAGCCAGGACATCCAAAAACTTAAGGTAGTCAGGGTGCTTCGTTTCCTGTAAATTAGTAAAAATTGAAATACCTTCCTTTATGGTGGTTTTTGCCTTGTCGAATCGCCCCAGACTCATTTGAAAATTAGCCACATTAAAAAGGGTCTTTGCATAATCGAGACTTTGCCTGCCATTTAACTTTTCCTTGATGCGCAGTGAGGTCTTGTATAGTTCGTCTGCCTGATCGTAGCGGTTCAGGATGCTGTACACATCGGCCAAATTATTGATGATCCGGGAATACTGAAGGTCCTCTCCTCCAGTCAACTTAAAATTAATTTGACGTGCTTCCAGGTATATTTTTTCTGCCTCACTATACTTTCCCTGAACTTTATATAAGAATCCCAGGGTGTTTAAACAACCGGAATATTTCTTATTTTCACTGCCATAAAGCTTTTTATAAAGGTCGCGGGCTTTCACAACCTGTTCCGTGGCCTTTGTATATTGACTCAGTCTGGTAAGACATAGTCCATTCTGATACAGGACATATGCCATCAGGGTATCGCTATTGAATATTTTCGATAAGGCCAGTTCATAATGCTCAGTCGCCTTCTCGAACTGATTCAAGGCCGCATAGCATCCACCCATGATTTCAAAAATTGCCAGGCTATCCTGTGCGGCTAATACTTTCTCCTGCTTTATCAAGGATAAAATCTTACTAAGGGATTCCTCGGGTTTCTTCTGCTCCAACAGTTGACGGGAACTTTCAATTTGGTCTGCAACAGAAGTGGTGCCATTCTGACCCAACAAAAGAAATGGCGATAGGCAAAAGATCAATAATGAGGCTGATTTCAAAAGCACATGACTGTATAGAAATAAAAATTTAAACTTCAGAAAATTACTTAAATATTTTAAGCTCTTCATTTGACAGTTTCAAATTTTCAAAAGTAATTTGGCATGTCCTAAATTATTCAAAACCACCACCAAAGATACTTATTCCAATCCTACAAATCAAACTCTAACAAATCAT
Organism: uncultured Saprospiraceae bacterium; assembly: GCA_964465435.1. GTDB lineage: Bacteria > Bacteroidota > Bacteroidia > Chitinophagales > Saprospiraceae > Vicinibacter. The sequence goes on from CAYXKO010000008.1 coordinate 6,324, forward strand.
AAAGAGCCCACATCCACCCAACACAAAAGACATATTCATAAAATATTAATTATGAGGACCTTAAAACGCAGATGAACCCAAATGACCCAATAATAAAAATGATCATAGCATTTTAAATTGCCCAATAAATGGACATTTTAAAGGAGGTAAAACATAGAATTCCCGGCAAGACCTCAAAGAGAGGAAACAGGTAACATGGGACCAGAAAATGATGTCGCATTGGTACTCCACTTACTTATTTTCATTTAATAAAAATTAATTGCTTGTGTCTGGTCTTCAAAATAAAAGCAACCATCCAGAATTGATCATTGGGGAGGGATATTTAAAGAAATCATAAGAAATAAAAACCCTACATACTCAGTACGACTCTGTCATCGTGGAGAAAAAATAACGATAACCGGAATTACACTCCACTGGATTAAATAATTCAGGTTTATCCAATTAATACTTTGAAACTGCACTCAACTCTTTTGATTGTTTCATCCGCTTTAAATCTCTTTAATTTATTAAAACAGATGAAAATCCTCGATCATGCATTATTGGTCTATGGATGTCATTGACATTAAGAATGAGATAATAATGTTGACTTCTAAGCCTTTTCCAACGCTAAATGATAAAACTTAAGCCTATTCCACCAAAACAAAGCCCGCCCTGAGGATAGAGTGAGAATGAGAGTGAGAATGAGGAATTTAATCCACCAATACGAAACCTACCCATGGAACGGAATGAGAAAGAGAATGAGGAATTCACTCCACCAGCACAAAACCAGCCCATTGATAAGGATCAAAGCCCATATCGCGCAATTCCCTCTGCGCCGCATGAAATGCGTCGGGTATGGTCATTTTTTGCTCCAGCCATTTTTTGTAGAAGGAGGTCATCAGCATCGAGGTCTGCTTGTCGGGTACTTGCCAGAGGGACATGATGAGATATTTTGCTCCCGCAATTTTGAAGGCGCGCTGCAGACCATACACGCCTTCGTTGCCCTGAACTTCACCCAATCCCGTTTCACAGGCCGATAAAACGACCAGCTCCGTACTGGATAAATTCATTTGTGAAATTTCATAGGCAGTAAGCACGCCATCTTCCCTTCCATTCCCCGAAGACTTTCCCAACCATCCGTCATTTCCTCCTGAAAGTATCAAACCGGATCTTAACATCGGATGATCACTGGTTTTGAAAGCGGGCTGGGAGTTGTACGCCGAACTACCAAATGAAAATTCATCATTTGCCTGGTCGGGAAAAAAGTACCCGTGGGTGGCAATGTGTAAAACACGGGGTGAAGGAGTTTTTACACCCAGGGTCTTAAAGCTCTCTTCAGTACCATCTCTTCCATTTCTCATCAGAACCCTACTGCCTGAGGCAAGCAGCAATTTTTGAATTGCCTTAACCTCCTTGTCCGTACCATCCAGATAGTCCCAGCTCCCGCCCCGAAGGTGTTGGGGTATGCGATCAAAGGACAAATCGGCTATGACCGGGTCCGCGTCCTGAACCTGTCTTTGAATCGCAGCAGAATCCGGTTCGTAATTCAAGCCGCCATACAAGACCGCATTCTGACTGTATTTCCGGACCTCCTCTGACGAGGCCAGTTGTCTGGTGCTGCCGAGTTCAACCAAACGGTAACGGTCCGAGAAGGTCTGATCCTTGCTGAAGGGAATGGCTCCCAGATTCAGGCGGTGCAGCAATCCGTCGCTCGAACAGTACAGGGTATGAACTCCCTCCAGGTGTGGTTCAAGAGGTTTCCAGATCAGGGAGTACAGGCTTCTCTTGGGATTGGACACGGCAATCGCACCCCTATCCGGAACGGAGTATAACTGGTTGGCATAATCTGCCTTGCGCTCGATCTGTCCTGGCAAAAGGCTGTCGATACCGGCCTGCTCAAACAATACTACGAATAAGGGCGTGGGATAATCCTTGCGGATCAATAAAGCCGCGTAAAAGGTGCTGTCGGTTTTCCCGGCCATGAAAAATGGGTAATGGACGAATTCCAAAGCCAGCTCACCCGGCTTAAGGGAGGATTGCACATCCCGCCAATACACCTGTCTTTTGGAATCGGCGTAACCCGCCACGGTCCGGGCCAGATCTTTTTCCAGCTCTTCGGTTTGTTTGTACATCGCGGAGATCAATGCGGTATCTCGTTCAGAACAAGGCGTGCTGTAAAGGCTGGCCAGTTGCTTATTTTTTTCCTTGAGAAGCTGGTAGGTCCGGGCCGCACCCGGATTTGCCTGAACCAACCTCTGGATTCGGTTGGCAGCCTGAAGCAAGAATCCTTTATAAAAAAGACTGTTGTCATAAAGCGACCCTGCCAAATCCTTTGCACCTTCTGATTGTACGAAAGAAAGGATCCGGTGCTCCATCGGTAGCAAACGGTTCAGAAGCCTGTTTAATTCTGATTCGGACAAGTACCGCTGGGCTTTCTCCAATCTCAACTTGTTGATGGATGTAAGTTCCCTGAAAAGGCTTTCCGCCTGAGCCATACTACCCTTCCATATGTAGTGGTTTGCCAGTGCAAAAACACTTTCTACATAATGATCATTTTCCTTACCAAAGACTTTTTCGCGGATGGCGATCGCCTTCAAATACCATTTTTCTGAGTTGGCATTCTCGCCCTTGCTGTCATAAATCTCCCCAAGGTAGTGGGCGCAGGTGCCATAAGCAGCTGATTCCACAGCCAATTTTTCGTGCATCATTCTTTCTGCAAGTACTAGAGCAGACACAGCCTGATCCAGATCCTGAAAGTCCATAAAGACTCTGGAAATCTGAAGGAGACTGTCCACCTGCCGGACCAAACTGTCCTCCGGATGTTGAGCGCATAAACCCTTTATGGTCAAAAAAAATAATAAAACAGGATAGATCTTCACCATATTCATTTTATACACCAATCAATAAACTGTACCTGACCACATACTACTCCACCAACACAAAACCCGCCCAGTAATAAGCCTCCAGTCCACTGTCCCGCAACTGCTTCTGCGCTGCGTGGAAGGCATCCGGAATGGTCAAACGTTCCTCCAGCCATTTTTTATAAAAAGTAGTCATCAATAAGGAAGTTTGCTTGTCCGGCACCTGCCACAGGCTCATAATGATATATTTTACCCCTGCGATCCTAAAAGCGCGTTGGAGTCCATACACCCCTTCATTGCCCTGTATGTCCCCCAGACCGGTCTCGCAGGCAGAAAGCACGACCAACTCGGTATTAGACAGGTCCATCTGACTGATTTCGTATGCGGTCAGGATGCCGTCTTCCATGCCTTCCTTCCAGGGTTTCCCTGTCTTCCAGGCATGGTTACCTCCTGCCAAAATCAACCCGGAGCGAATCAGCGGGTTGTCACTTTGCCGGAAGACCGGGTCAGTCAAATCACTTCCGAAAGGATCTGAACGCGTATCGGGATCTGGAAAAAAGTAACCGTGGGTCGCTATATGAAGGATTCTGGGAGAGCTTGAATTATTTAAACCTATTTTGCGAAATACCTCTTCCGTTGCATCAAAATGACGAAAAACATCTGTCGAAAAACCATTATCCTGAAGAATTTTACCCACGCTGGAAATTTCCTGTTCAGTACCCGGCAAATAGGTCCAGGTTGTTCCTCTGAGTGAAGCGTTCGCATAGGATAAGCTTCCGGATGTCACCATTGGATTTTTATCCATATTCTGAACTTTATCACTGACTTCCTGTATGGCCTTTGAATCCAACTCATACTGAATTCCACCAAAAAGAACCGCCCCTTGGGCATCGGAGTAAAATGGCTCGGTAGTACACAACTGACGAGTACTGCTAAGATGAAACAATTTGAATTTTTCGGACATTACCCGATCATCGTCGGAAGGAATTGCTCCCAAATTAATCTGATTTAGACGGCCTGCAGAAGATACAAAGACAGTGGAGGTACCAGTCAGTTTATCCCGAACAGGCTTCCAAATCAAATTGAAAAGATCAATTGAAAAAAACTGACCCTTTTCGTCAGGAACCACTCCTCTTGTTGCATAAAGAAAATTTGTCCTTTCCACCAAATTTCTACCTTGCAACAAAATACTATCCAGTTTACTTTGATTAAAAAGATAAATAAATTCAGGCCTTTCCCATGCCGGATGAATTAATAATACACCATAAGCAAGATCTCCCCTATTTCCAGTTTTACTCATTTTAAATTGAACGAATTCCAAAGCCGCACATGTAATATTATTTGCGGTTGAAATTTTGACCAAGGCATTTTTCACATCCTGCCACTTTACCTGACGGGCAGCATCCGCATAACCAGCCACCATCCTTGCAAGCTTTTTCTCAGCCTGATTCGCGTTATCCTCCAATTGATCAATCAACACAGAATCCCGGTCATTCATGGGAACGGTATAAGCTCTTGCCAACAGACGACGATAAGCTTTTAGTTCGTCATTGACTTTGGCTGCTTCAGAATCCTTAACCACCCTGTTTTTATAACTACTTACCGCTTGAATCAGAAAACCCTTCTGGAACAGTGCCTGGTTGTAAAAAAGCTCCGGAAGCATACCCGCTGATCTGTTTCCGGATAATCGCTCACACAAAAATGAACCCAGAATGTCGGCATCCTTATCCAGGGTCACGTAATTATACAGCTCCTGCTCTGAGAGAAAGGAAACGGATTTATTAAGATTCGAATTAACAATGGAAAAGTATTCCTCAAGCAGTTTTTCCGACTCAACCAGTCTATCCGTTTTTTCAAACACCATAGCCTGGCTCTTCAAACTCACTGCATAATCCGGATGCTCGGGACCAAGTACTTTTTTCCGAATTTGAATAACCTCCCTATATATTATTTCTGCCTCATCATATCTTTTCATCCCTGCCAACAAATCAGCCAAACAGTTCAGGTTTGAAACATAATCCGGATGTTCCTTGCCCAAAGCCTTTTCCTGCACCACCATCATCTCCCGGTATAGCTTCTCCGCTTCAAGGTTTTTGCCAACATCGGCATACAGGCCGGCAAGATTCGTTAAACCCAGGGCATAATTCGGATGCTCCTTGCCGAACACTTCCTCCATGATAACCAGGGCATCGAGGTAGAGTTTCTCAGACTTTTGCACGTCACCCTTTGCCTTATACAAAGTAGCCAGACCATACAGGCCAAAAGCATAATCCGGATGCTTCCTGCCCAGACTGATTTCGCGAATGCGCAAGGAGCCCACAAAACACTCTTCAGCTTTTTCAAAGTTGCCCAACGATTGATACAAAGTGCCCAGGCTGTTCAGACAATGTGCGTAATCCGGATGCTCAGGTCCCAGGGTCTTTTCCAGAATTGCCTTTGCCTCCAGCTGATACCTTTCTGACCTGTTAAAATCAGCCCAATGCCAATACAAATTGGCCAGGTTTGCCAAACTCAATACATAATCAGGATGTTCCTTACCCAATGTTTTCTCTATGATCTCCCTGGATTGTAAATAAAGGGGTTCTGCGGCTGAATAGTTTCCCATCGTCTCATACAATAAAGCCAAATTATTCAGGCTTGCAGAAAATTCAGGATGTTCTTCGCCAAATATTTCCTTTCGCAAATTCATCAACCGGATAAAAATGCCCTCGGCCTTTTCATAATTGGCCATATCATAATACAGGATCGCCAGATTGTTCAGGCTATTAATATATTCAGGATGAGAATTCCCCAAAACCCTTTCACTGGTGCTGACTGCTTCCAGATTTAATGGTTCGGCCATGAAATAGGCTCCCATGGCCTGGTATACACTGGACAGATTATTGATACTTGATATGTACTCCACATGTTCCTTGCCAACCGTAATCTCGCGTATTTTCATCTCTTCGACATTATGCATTTCTGCTTTTCCATACTCGCCCTGGTCGAAGAAGACGTTGGATAAATTTTTCAGACAATCGGCATAAAGGGAATTCATTTTCCCATAAATATGCTCATAAATACTCATGGACTGATTGAAATACTTTTCAGCCTCCTTATATTCCTGCTTATCATAATGTACCAAGGCTCGCTGAAAATTACACCTTGCAAAGGCCTCAGATTGGTACCCGGTTTCCGCAAGAGCCAATTTTTCTGCCTCATCCAAAACCTTCAGGGAATTATCAAAATCCCGCTGTTGCCTATAAGAACGGGAAACTTCAATCAGACCCATGACCTTCTTAAAATAGACTGAATCATTATTTTGGGCTGACAAATCGCTTTGCAGGACATAAATAACAACCAACAAAATGTACTTCATAAATATCAGGTAATGAGCAAACATACTCAAGATTTCAAAACTTGCCTTAAAAAACATACCCTCCCCGCTAAAGAATTACAAACGATGATCAAAAACAGAACATTAATTTATTCAAAACGAGATTGAAAAACGACCAGGAATAAAAAAAGAAAGCCGGATGAATAAATCGAGGCACAATATGGAATAAGCAAGACAGCCGACCAATACCAATCATTCCACCAAAATGAAACAAGCCCCGAGGACAGAATGAGAATGCGCAGGTGCGCTGCTAGCGTACTAAACTCCGCGAAGGCACGGTAGAAATCAGAGCGGGAATGAAAGCGAGAGGCACGCTTTTAGCGTGCTAAACTCCACGGCAATACACCAATGGGAAGAATGAGAAAATTCACTCCACCAACACAAACCCCGCCCAGTAATAAGCCTCAAGCCCACTGTCCCGAAGCTGCTTCTGCGCTGCGTGGAAGGCATCCGGAATGGTCAAACGTTCCTCCAGCCATTTTTTATAAAAAGTAGTCATCAATAAGGAAGTTTGCTTGTCCGGCACCTGCCACAGGGACATGATCAGATATTTTGCTCCGGCAATTTTAAATGCACGTTGCAGGCCGTATACACCCTCATTTCCCCTGATATCACCCAGACCGGTCTCGCAGGCAGAAAGCACGACGAGTTCGGTATTGGACAAATCCATTTGAGAGATCTCGTATGCCGTTAGGATTCCATCTTCCCTGCCTGCAGAGGCCGGCCTTCCCTGCCAGGTGGCATTTCCACCCGCCAGAATGAGACCGGACCGCAACATGGGATGATCGGAGATCTTGAACACAGGTTCCTGGTTTAGCTCTGAAGTTTGTGCCCTGTTCAGGTCAGAAAAGAAATAGCCATGTGTAGCCACGTGCAGGATCCTGGGTGAGCGACCATTTTGAGAACCCAATTTTTTGAAGGACTCTTCCGTAGCCTGGTGGCCTTTCATTGCAACGGAACTGACACCGGCATTCCTCATGATCTTTTCGATGGTGCTTACTTCCCGCTCGGTACCGGCCAGAAAATTCCAGGACCCACCCCGGAGGGAGGAATCCACTGCCGCAAAAGACAATTCTCCCCGCGAACTTGAGGCAAACAAAGGCCCGGTATATTCTACCGTGCTGTCCTGCTCAAACTGGATCCCTCCATACAATACAGCCTCATTGCCTCGTGAATTTATTTTAGGAGTTGACACCAGTTGTCTCGTGCTACCCAGCTCCACCAAATTATACCGGTCGGCCAGCGTTTCAGTTTCGGATGCGGGGATCGCATCCAAATTGATCCGATGCAGCAATCCGGCCGGCGAGAAATAAATGGTCCTGACTCCATTCAACTTACCATCCAAGGGTTGCCAGAGCAGTTCATACAAAGATTTCCGTGGAGCCTCCACGGCGATCGCACCGCGATCTGCCAGGGTGTACAGATTGTTTACAAAATCTGCCTTGCGGTCCGATCGGGTGTAGAGTAGCGAATCCAGGGCGGATTCTTCTGTCAGTGCCACAAACCCGACAGATTGACTTTCACCCCTGACCAGCATTGCAGCATACAGGATGCCTGAATCCCTTTTTCCTGAATTCAAGGGCAGCCGGATAAATTCTATGGCGACTTCGTCCCGGGTAAGTTTTCCCAGGATATCAGCCCAGGTGATCTTCTTTCTGACATTATCGAAATCGGCTGATCTTCTGGCCAGGGACTTTTCGGTTTCCTGAACCGAAATGACCAACGAATCGACCAGGGCCTGGTTGCGCGCAGCAATGGGTTTGGACAATTCACCTGCGAGACCCGCATGCAGCTCATTATATTGTGTGAACAGCACTTTGAATTCCGGATTGCCCGCCGAGATCCTTCTCATGCGGTCCCGTGCTTGAAGAATAAACCCCTTTTCAAACAAAGCCTGATCAAAGGCAATGCCATGTACCCTGGAATCTTCCCCGGCCAGTAGCCTGGACAAGCGGTATATCTCCTGTTGCCGCTCCAAAAAAGTCGATTGGTATTTCTGCAACTCTTCTTCGGAGAAATGCAAAACTGCCTTCTCCATGAGCTTCTGATCGAGCATGGCCATTTGCCCGATAAATTCCAGCGCCTTGTTGTACCGGGCTGAATCCATGTACAACAAGGACAAGTTATACAACACCTGCACGTACTCGACGTGCTCCTTGCCCAAACTGTGCTCCAGCACCGATGCGGCCCTGAGCAGGTAAGATTCGGACTTGTCGAATTCGCCCTTGACCCGGTGCAGGTGTCCCAGAGACTTGAGCGTAAAACCATACTCATAATTGTTTTCACCCAATGCATTTTTCCGGACCGACAAGGCCTCCATCAGCCTTTCTTCTGCCAGATCATACTTGCCCAGCATTTCATACAAAACACCCAAATTATTAAGCGAAATGGCATAATCAGGATGTTGGCTTCCAATGGTCCCGGCTTGAATGCTTAATTGCTCCAGATACAAAGGCAAAACAAGATCATACTTTTCCTGGCGGTTATACAAGCCTGCCAGGTTGTTCAGGCATCGGGCATAATCCGTATGTTGGGTTCCCAGATTAGACTTTATGATTTCCCTTGATTCAAGCAGCAAAGGCTCTGCTTTCTCCAGATTACCGGTCTCCACGTAGAAAATGGCCAGATTAGCCACAGTTCTGATCGTATTTAAATGAGAAGGGCCCAACAATTTTTTACGGATCTCGATCACTTCGAGCAATAAGGGTTCGACCTTGTCCAGATGACCGGCACTGTTATAGGCCATGGCCAGATTATTTAAACAGTTTGCATATTCAGCATTCTGCGCACCGCCATTTACATCCAAAATATTTTTTGCCTGAACAAAATGATCGATCGCTCGCAAAACATCGCCATCCCCTCCAAGCAAAAGCGCCTTCCAGATCAAACTCGAAGCATAGGAGGGATGCATTTTACCATACAACTTTTCCTTTTTTGATAAAGATTCTTCAATAAATACCAGACCTTCCTTGTATCGGCCCGTCCTGTAATACAGGTCTGCGAGGTTGCCCAAATTATACAAAAGATCGGGATGGTCTTCGCCCAACACCCTCCTTCTGATCTCGAGGGAGAGCTTAAAGTGCTGTTCTGCCTTGTCATTGATATTTCTCAACATGTACAACGCTCCCAGATTGAATAAATTCTGAGCATAATCAGGATGGTCTGTACCCAACACATCCTTCCTCAAATCCAGGGCCTTCAGGTAATACTGCTCCGATTCCTCCAGGTTTCCGACAAATCTCTGTACCCTTCCATAATTAAACAGCGCACTGGCGTACTGAGCAGTCTCTTTTCCGAATATATGAGCACTGGTATCCATGGCCAGCCTGGCCAGACTGATCGCCTGCTCCATCTCTTTCTTCTGGACATGCTTCATGCTTAACTCCATCAAACTGTCCTGCATTCTGAAAGAAGAGCTGTCCAGCGCCTGAGCATTGGCATATATTGAGACGAAAAAAATAATAAAACAAAAAAACAGGTTCCATCCCATCCCATTTTTATTGTACAGGAAGTCATGTTTAAGCCATAAAAATAGAATCCTGATCATATTTGAGAATCATCGCGATTTCACACTTAAAATTAGTCAATGCTGTTGAAATCCACCTCATAAAAATCAAAGAGCCCGGGGATAAGGCATTACCAAGGGAACACCGGCGTTTCAAAACCCAGGTAAAACAAACTCATTAAATACTGAATTTTATTCGCACAAGAAAATACTCACCATTACCGGAAGCGCTCCACCAAAACCCAAGAAGAAGCTGAGATCCAATAGCAGGGGAACAAAATTGGAAATAAGAGATAGCAGCAACTCAGGAAAATGCAGCGAGAAATAGCACGATCCGGGTTCAGGAATAATCACTCCATCAACACAAAACCTGCCCTAAGGATAAAGTGAAAATGATAGCAAGAGGCACGCTATCAGCGTGCTAAACTCCACGGCGATACACCAAAAATCAGAGTACGAAGGTACACTGTAAGCGTACTAAACCTTACGGCGATGCGCTTTCAGCGCAATAAATTCTACCAAAGGCAGCAAAGAATTTTATTCCACCAATACAAACCCGGCCCACTGGTAAGGATCCAGGCCCATCTCGCGCAACTCTTTTTGAGCCGCATGAAATGCATCCGGGATAGACAATTTTTGCTCTAACAATTTTCTGTAAAAGCTGGTCATCAACATCGAGGTCTGTTTGTCGGGAACCTGCCACAGACTCATAATGATGTATTTTACCCCTGCGATCTTGAAGGCACGCTGGAGACCGTACACCCCTTCATTTCCCTGGATGTCGCCCAGTCCGGTCTCGCAGGCGGAGAGCACGACCAATTCCGTATTGGATAAATTCATTTGGGAAATTTCGTACGCTGTCAGTATCCCATCTTCCCTTCCTGCTGCCATTTGCTTGCCTTGCCAGGCCGCATTGCCGCCGGCCAGGATCAGCCCGGAACGAAGCATCGGATGGTCGGAGATCTTAAACACAGGTTCTTCGCCTGCAATAAATTGAGGCTTAATTGAAGCCGCTTTTGCGATTCCCTCATACCTTTGGCTTGATGGGTCACTTGACGTCCCGATAGAATCGGGATCATGCGTCATTCTGCCTGTGCCAGAATTCGTCCGGTCAGGAAAGAAATATCCATGCGTAGCCAGGTGCAAAATCCGGGGAGAAGGCGTCCCATTCCGTCCAATACTTTTAAAGGATTCTTCGGTTGCCCTGTGAGCCCTGTGGCTATGGACCGTCAGTCCAGAACCCTGCATGATCTTTTCCAGGGCATTGATTTCGCGTTCAGTACCGGCCAGATAATTCCAGGTCTCGCCACGCACTGTTGAATCCACGGCAGACAAAGGCCATGTACCGGATCTGGACGCCAGGGCAGATTCATCTTCCAAACTTGCACTGTCCGGATCAAATTGTATCCCACCAAATAAAAATGCGTCGTTATTGACCCTTTTGAAAGTAGTGGGAATAACCAGTTGGCGGGTGCTGTTCATTTCAATAAGCTTATATTGATCTCCCAAAGTTTCCAACTCAGTTACCGGGATTGCCTCCAAGTTTAATCTATGAATTAATCCACTTGGGGAAAAATAAATCGTCTTTACCCCCATCAATTCTTTTTCCAAAGGTTCCCATATTAATTGATATAAGGACTTTTGTTGAACCATCAAAGGAGATGCCCCTCTGTCTGAAATGCTGTAGAGCAGGTTTACGTAATCTGCCTTTCGCACATTACTTCCATTTAGTAGCGCGAGCAAGGATTTCTCCTCAAATAAAGGAATCAGCAGGGGTTCCTGAGCATTTTTTCTAATCAGCAAAGCCACATACAGGATGCTGTCCTGCAGGATGGGAAAATTCATTTCAGCATGTACAAACTCTATGGCGGCCTCATCATTGCTCAATGCACTCTGGATATCTTGCCAAAGGACCTGTCTGGCGGCTTCTGAATAACCGGCCAATAAATACACAAGTTCCTTTTCAACGGAATTTGCCTTCTCCTCCAATTCCTCTACCGAAGCACGGTCCTTGATTGGACGGGTGTATTCATCAGCCAGCCTGCGACGGTAGCTTTTCAAACGGTTGTAAATTTCTCTTGACTCCGCAGTCGATTCAGCAAGAGAATTCAACCGGGCCGCTGCAGAAAGCAGAAATCCCTTATAAAACAAAAATCGATCGTAGGCTATGGATGCCAATTTTCCCGATAAAGAACAATCGGACAAATCCCCGCAAGCATAGAAATAGGTACATAATTCGTCAGACCTGCTTTGAAATTTATCTGTAAACTGAACGAGCTCATGTTCGGACAAGAAGGATATCGATTTCAGCAGCTGGGATTCCCATGGCGAAGAAATACCTTCCAGTATATGAACCGCCTTCTGAATCCTGCCCTGCCGCAATAATAACTCAGACAATAACCTTTGACTTTCCAAAAAATCAGGATGCTCCTTGCCCAATGATTCCAAATAAATCTCATTGGCCTTCGTCAGAAATGGTTCTGCAGCATTCAAATCACCCTTATTCAAATAGAAATTTGAAAGATTAATTAAATTGGCTGCATAGTCTGGATGTATGGATTGACCGGCTTTCTCCCAAATTGAATTCGCTGCCACAAAAAAGGATTCCGATTTATTGTTTAATCCCATTTTACCATACAGCACGCCGAGGTTGCCCAGGCTGTTTGCATACTCAGCATGTTCGCGACCATACACGCTATCCCTGATTTCCATCGATTCCAATAAAAACGATTCAGCCTGAAAAAAGGCATTAATTTGCATGTAAAGAGAACCGAGATTATTCAGACAGGCTGCATAGTCAGGATTGTTCTTTCCTAAAAGCCTTGCACGGAGGGTACAGGATTCCAATAACAAGGGCTCCACCTTATCATATACCCCCATGTTAAAGTACAGGGAAGCCAGATTATTCAAACCGGAGGCATAACTGGAATGCTCTTTTCCATATAACAATTCCCATAGCTTTAAGGCCTCCATATAATAAGGTTCGGCCCTTTCAAATAGACCCATGAAATTATACAGATTTGCGAGATTGTTCAGACTCCAGGCATAATCCGAATGATTCTTGCCCATAGCCTTTTCGCGAATGGCCTTCGCTTCCAGATAGAGCGGCTCGGCTTTTTCATAAGCCCCCATGTTTCGGTACATGGAAGCAAGGTCGTTGAGGTGCCATGCGAAGTCTGGATGATCCCTTCCCTTTAATTTTTCTATCAAGGCCCCGGATCTCAGAAATAAAGTTTCAGCCCGATCAAAGTCCTCCATATCGTCATACAATTGCCCCAAGTCATCCAGACTCCATGCATAATCCATGTTATCTTCTCCCTTAATCTTTAATAAAATTGAACTGTATTCCAGATAACACTTTTCAGTTTCCTTGAATTCACCGGAGATCATATGCAGCTTTCCCTTGATGAATAGACTCCTTGCATAGATCAAAGATTGTGACCCCAGTTTTTCAAGGGATATCTGCAATGCCAGGGAATTCAATTTTGTAGCACTCTGAAAATCATCCCCGTTGTAATATTGAGAAGTAAGCTTGTTCAAACTATCCACCCGCGCAATGACCGCTGCAGTATCCACCGACTGAGAATCCAACCGGGTAAAAATCAGGCCCACCAAAATGATCAATAAAAAGCTATTCCAGCGCAATATTAGATTCATCGTACCAAATTAAAGGATATACACCAAACCATAAATTTATATGAATATATGCAGTTTTGTATCAAAACGACCAAAATATCAGACTATTCGATAAGAGTTGATCGGCATTAGGGAGCCACAAGGCATTTAAACAACGATTCTCAATCCGTCCTCAGGAAAAATTAAAATTCACAGATAAGGGTAAAAACAGAAGGTGTTAGAATTAAAAAATACACTTCGATAATTTAAGAGAACATGACTTTATTCGAAGAAGATATTCCTTATATATGGGCAAATTATTCCACCAGCACAAATCCCGCCCATTGATATGGATCCAGGCCCAACTCCCGCAATTCCTTTTGAGCCCCATGAAATGCATCCGGGATGGACAATTTTTGCTCCAGCAATTTTCTTTAAAAGCTGATCATCAACATCGAGGTCTGTTTGTCGGGAACCTGCCAAAGGCTCATGATGAGGTATTTGGCACCTGCAATTTTGAATGCAAGTAGTAAGGCAATAACTTACTCATTGCCATATAACAAACATGTTCAGGGATATTGTCCATAAATTTAATCTTTGACCTTATCGGGAAAATACTTCTTCATCAGGTCCGTCCACTCCGGTGTGGACCGAAGCGGAGCAAGGTCTTCATCACTTTGCAGACGTTCAAATGTACTTCCCTTGCCAATGGCCAGTTCCACATAGCGGATGGCTTCCGCTGTATTTTCCTCTGACAGGAGTATGTAG
>CAYXKO010000009.1:0-20344 GCA_964465435.1 uncultured Saprospiraceae bacterium
TTTGTTGTTGCTCACCAGGGCTGCCGCAGAATACTGTACGATCATATAGCCACTGTTGAGTCCTGCATTCCGTGTAAGAAAAACGGGAAGCCCCCTGGAGCCATTGATCAGCTGATAGATCCTTCTTTCTGAGATATTGCCCATTTCTGCCATGGATATGGAGAGGAAATCAGATGCCAGCGCCAGAGGCTGCGCATGAAAATTACCGCCGGATCGCACCGAGCCATCGGTCAGCAGCAGGGGATTATCCGTCACTGAATTGGCCTCCCGCTCAGCAACGCTCCAGACGTATTCCAGGCTATCCAGAGAGGCTCCGTGCACCTGGGGCACACAGCGAAAACTGTAAGGGTCCTGAACACTGGCTTTGGGCCTTGAATACAAATCGCTTTCCTTTAAAAGGTCCCTGATCCGGGCAGCCACCTTGTTTTGACCCGGCTGATTCCGAAGTTCATGTATTTCCGGATGTAAAAAATCAAGCGAACAGTCAAAGGATTCCATCGACAGTGCCGTCACATAGGCAGAGACCTTCATCAAAGTCCGGGATTCATCAAGAGCTGAGACCAGCAAGGCCAGGGAGTATTGGGTTCCATTGAGCAGGGCCAGTCCTTCCTTCGCACTGAGGCCACAAGGTTTCAGGCCTTTCTCGCGCAGCACTGTCGCCGCATCCAAAGGCTGGTTGTCCTGCCAGATCTTTCCTTCTCCGATGAGTGGCAAGGTAAGGTGGGCCAATGGGGCAAGGTCGCCTGACGCCCCGAGCGAACCAAATCTGGGTATGACCGGGACCAGTCCCCGGTTGTACAATTCCACTAAAAAGTTCAAAGTATCTGGCCGTACAGCAGAGTTGCCCTTTGACAAGGACAAAATCTTTAATATCATGACCAGCCGGGTAAGTTCCTCAGATACAGGGGCACCGGTACCACAGGCATGAGACCTCACCAGGTTGTACTGAAGGTTTTCGAGATCCCGATCCGAAATGATCTGATCGCACAGGGATCCAAAACCCGTATTCACGCCATATACCGCTTCCGCTTGCGAACCAATCAGATTTTCAAGCCGTTCCCTGGAATTCCTGACCCCGTTGATCACGGATTCTGAAACTTCGATCGGCGCTCCGGTTTTCCATACACTAATAATGGTATTCAGGCTGATATGCCCGGGTTCAATGAGAAATGCTTTGACCATGGGGCAAAGATAGAATGAAAATAACCAAAAAGGGGTTGGCTCGCCCGGAGAGGGCGAGGACAGGTTTTAGAAATACAGACCCATTACGGGCATAAGCCAATGCCACCTGCAAAATATTTTGCGGAGCCTGATTTGACGTCTGGTTGGCCCGGGAAAGCCAATCTTTTGAGGATTGTATGCGCTAATCATATTACATTTGTGCTCAATATAAAATCTTAATCATGTCAAAAGAACGCGAAGAAAAGCTTAAAGCCCTGCAACTTACCGTGGACCGCCTGGAAAAGACCTATGGCAAGGGTTCCATCATGAAACTTGGTGATAAGCCGGTCATGGATGAAGTGGATATTATTTCTACGGGATCGATCAGCCTGGATGTTGCCCTGGGTGTTGGAGGATTTCCCAGAGGGCGGGTGATTGAGATTTATGGACCGGAAAGCTCCGGTAAAACAACCCTTGCGATCCATGCCATCGCCGAATGCCAGAAAAAAGGCGGGATAGCTGCATTTATAGACGCTGAACACGCTTTCGACCGGGTTTATGCCGAAGGCCTGGGTGTCAATACCGAGGATCTCCTGATTTCTCAACCGGACAATGGCGAGCAGGCCCTTGAAATAGCCGAAAACCTGATCCGTTCGGGTGCCATCGACATCATAGTCATAGACTCTGTGGCAGCCCTGGTACCCCGCAGCGAGATCGAAGGGGAAATGGGGGATGCCAAGGTCGGATTACAGGCAAGACTCATGTCCCAGGCACTCAGAAAACTTACCGGCACCATCGGTAAAACAGGCTGCTGCTGTATCTTTATCAACCAGCTCCGGGAAAAGATCGGCGTCATGTTTGGAAACCCCGAAACCACCACTGGAGGTAATGCCCTTAAGTTTTATGCCTCCATGAGATTGGACATCCGCCGCAGCGGAAACGCCATCAAGGACAAGGACGGAAATGTCACCGGAAACCGGGTCAAGGTTAAGGTGGTCAAAAATAAACTTGCACCTCCTTTTAAAATTGCCGAATTCGATATTGAATATGGACACGGAATCAGCAAAGAAGGAGAGATCGTAGATCTGGGATCTGATCTTAATGTCCTGACCAAGAGCGGAAGCTGGTATGCCTACGAAGGTACCAAGGTTGCCCAGGGAAGGGACGCGGCCAAGCAATTTATGTCAGACAATCCCGAATTGGCTGCAGAGATAGAAGAAAAGATCCGTCAGAAACTGGCCACGGTCAAATTGACCAAAGTGGAAAGTACTTCCGAAGAGGATTAAATCAAAACAGTTTGTCTGTCAAATCCCCGAAAAGTTGCGGGAACCCGGATCTTAAGGTCTCCGAATCGGGCTATTGCCATAGCTGGATACCCGGATATTTTCGGATATTTCTGTTTTAAAAATATTTTTAAAAATATTTGAACAAAAAGAAATCATCTTAAACGGAAAATGCTACTTTTGTTGGGTAATCGGAAAGGCCGTTTAGTATTTAAAAAAAACCGGATCGGTCCAGTCTTAATTGAATCTTACCGATATCCGAATGAATTATTTAAACCTTTGGTTTAAGTTTTTATTCGTCGGGTGTCTTTTTTCTTATCCTATTTATATATCTGATAGCGGGATTATTTATAATCTCGCTATTTTTTTTGTATTGCATACAAAACCCTTATTTTTCGTGCGACCTTGCAGGTGGCCTGGAGAGCCGGTTCGGGTTTCTATCACAAGGGTCTCATAAAATGCTCATTTTCTGTTATTTACATTTTCCTTTAAGATTTGCTTGCTTATATTGTCAGAAAAAAGTAGTATCTTTGCGGTCCGTTTAAGGAAACGCAGCAATTCAGATTCATGAACAAGAAAAGAGTATTGTACATCACCCAGGAGATGGATCCTTTCCTGGATATGGAAGGTATAGGCACCCTTATTCAAAAACTGCCCTCGTTTGCTCAGGAAAATGGCATGGAAATCAGAATACTGATGCCAAGGTTCGGAACCATCAACGAAAGAAGGCACAGACTCCATGAAGTGGTCAGGCTCAGTGGGATGAACATCATCATCGACGATGACGACTACGCATTGATAATTAAAGTAGCTTCCCTCCCGGGATCCCGGATTCAGGTTTACTTCTTGGATAACGATGAATTTTTCAAGAGGAAATACGTATTTGAGGATGAATCCGGAAAACCATTTGAAGACAACCAGGATCGCATGATCTTTTTCTGCAAGGGTGCTTTGGAAACTGTTAAAAAGTTTGGCTGGCCTCCCGATGTGATCCACTGCCACGGCTGGATGACCAGTCTCATCCCGTTTTATCTTAAGACGGTTTATAAAAACGATCCGGTCTTCAAACAGTCCAAGGTTATCTTTTCATTATACGACAAATCGCAAGAATCCAGTTTTACAGATTCCTTTTTCAAAAAGGCGGCCATCAACAATCTGAAAATGGATCAACTAAGCGCTTTTAAAAATGGCACAGGCATCACCCTTCAGAAAGGAGCCATCCAGTTTGCTGATGGTATTATCCAGGGTGCAAAAGAGCTGCCTGAACCCCTTTTACAGGCCTTAGAAGCCTCCAAGATTCCGTTCATTCAGACCGCGGAAGAGAACTTCTTGCCAGATTATATTGATTTCTACAAGACTATTTTATCCTGATCAGCGTTTTAGCCTGATGATCCGCCATAATTTCCTGAAATCAATGTTGCCGGCCAGCTGGTTTGCAGCATTGTTGATATTGACTCCATTTTTGTCATCGTGTGACAAATCAGAGACCCTTGGAAACGAAATTATCAAGGACGAATGGATACATGCTGCCGGAATCGACAGCTTTCGCTTTGATATTTCTCACTACAGGTTTGACAGTCTTCTTACGGCTTTTAGCACCATCCCCAGTGCATTTTTCCTGGGTAAAATGAATGACCCCTTATTTGGTAAATCCGAAGCGGAAATTTATACCCAACTCAGGTTTGTAAGCACCAAGAATTATAGTTTTTTGCGCTTGCCCGTGGATTCGGTGGTGCTGAGCCTTAGGTATGATACCCCCGGTTTTTACGGAGATCCAAACCTGCCTCAGACCATTGAGGTTTATCCCTTGCTCGATGCCTTAAGTCCTACGCAGCGTTACTACTCGAATTTTAAGGCCAATCTGGGAACCACTCTTCTTGGGAAGTTAGACAATTTCATTCCCAATACTACTGACTCTGTCAGGCTTTCCAGCAATGGCGTCACCACCGTACTGGCACCGCAACTCAGGATCCCCTTGGATACAACAGTTTTTATGGGTATCATGCGGGGTTTTGTGGATACTCCCTTTTACAGCGTGGACACCTTCCTCAAATATTTTCCCGGCATTGGGCTGGTGGCAAAACAGGAGGCTTCAATGATGTCACTCCTGCCTTCCAACCAGGACAGCAAAATCACCATTTACTATAAGGTCGATGATACCACCCGCAGGGAGTTTGTGTTCAACATGGGACAGCTTGCTGCAAAAGCTCCCCATCTCAGTACAAATCCCGCTGGCTCTCCGGCCGAACTGTTTACAAACGGTTCTCAGACAGGGGACAGTGTTTTTTACATCCAGGGATTCACAGGACCCGATGCCAGGCTGAGCATGCCTTACAGTCCGGGTTGGGACCAAAGATTCATCAATTACGCCGTGCTTCAGTTTTACATGGCCGTGGAGAAACCGGAGGATACTGCCCGGTTTGGGCCCTTGGATTTGCTTACCTTACAGGATCTGTCGGGCACCAGTCCAACGGATATCCTGGATTTTGCAATTGCAAAAAGTTACAGCAGCAATTTTGCAAACCTCCGGGATTACCTGGCCATATTTGGTGGAAATCCAATAAGGGATACGCTGGACGGCACTCCGGTACTTCGATATAACTTTAATATTACCGCCCATTTTCAGAAAACCAGAAAGGAGAAAAAAGGCCTGGAACTTTTGATCACTCCCCTATTTAAAACTGAAACTGCCAGGCGAGTGGCACTGTTTGGAAACAAACACAGCCGGTTCCCGGCCAGACTTAAACTGGTTTACTCTGAATAGAATGAAAACATATTATATTTACATCTAATATGTGTGGAATAATCGCTTACATCGGACCCAAGAATGCCTACGACATCCTCATAGAGGGACTGAGGCGGCTGGAATACAGAGGCTATGACAGCGCCGGCATCGCCCTCCTCAACGGGGACATGAATGTCTATAAGAAAAAAGGCAAGGTCCAGGAGTTGGTGGATTATACCAGGGATAAAAACGTCAACGGGCATCTTGGTATGGGTCATACCCGGTGGGCCACACACGGAAGACCGGACGATATCAATGCACATCCTCACTACTCGGGTTCGGGCAGGCTGGCCATCATCCACAATGGAATCATTGAAAATTACGCAACCCTGAAGGAGGTACTCACTCGGCTGGGCCACAAATTCACTTCAGAAACCGATACAGAAGTACTCATACACCTGATAGAAGAAATTCAAAACAGGGAAAGTCTCTCCCTCGGAGATGCGGTCCGCAAAGCGCTTACCAAGGTGATCGGTGCATATGCGATCGTCGTCATGGACCGGGAAAATCCGGATCTCATCGTCGGCGCCAGGAAGTCCAGTCCACTTGTGGTTGGGATTGGGGAAAAGGAATTTTTCCTGGCTTCAGACGCTTCTCCTATCATTGAGCACACGAATAAGGTGATCTACCTGGAGGACGAACAAGTGGTAGAACTTTCATTAGACCACGGCATCGAACTGACCACGATCTCAAACGAGGTTCAAAAACCGGTGATCCACGAACTGGAAATGAGCCTGGATCAACTCGAAAAAGGGGGATTCGCGCATTTCATGCTCAAGGAAATATTCCAACAGCCACAGACCATTTCCGATTGCATGCGGGGCAGGCTCAATGCTGTGGAAGGCTGGGCAAGACTCGGTGGCCTGGAAGAACATGCCAACAAAATAATCAATGCAAACCGCATCATCATTGCAGCCTGCGGCACCAGCTGGCACTCCGCACTGATTGGGGAATATTTGATCGAAGATCTGGCCCGAATACCGGTTGAAGTGGAATATGCTTCTGAATTCAGATACCGCAATCCCATTTTGGGACCCCAGGATATTGTCATCGTCATATCCCAATCCGGCGAAACCGCAGATACACTTGCGGCAGCAGAATTAGCCCGGGAAAAAGGTGCCCTGGTGTATGGCATAGTCAATGTTGTTGGTTCATCCATAGCTAGGCTGACAGACGGTGGATCTTACATTCATTGCGGCCCTGAGATCGGCGTAGCTTCTACCAAGGCATTTACGGGACAGGTCACGCTGCTGTCTTTGATGGCCATGGTTCTGGGCTACCGCAAGGGAGCGCTCAGCAATACCTATTACCATCAGCTTATCGCTGAGCTGGCTCAAATTCCGGGCAAGGTCGAGCAGGTGTTGTCCACCGACGATCAGATCCGCGATCTGGCCCAAAAGTTTGCAGGTACCAACAATGCCCTGTATCTGGGCCGGGGATACAATTTTCCGGTGGCTCTGGAGGGCGCCCTTAAACTCAAGGAAATTTCTTATATCCATGCAGAGGGTTATCCTGCAGCTGAAATGAAACACGGGCCCATCGCTCTGATCGACGAAAACATGCCGGTTATCGTGATCGCAACGAATCGCAGTGCCTATGAAAAAATTGCATCCAACATCATGGAGGTAAAGGCCCGCAAAGGAATTGTGATCGCCATCATCGATGACATGGACCAGGAGATCCGGAAGATCGCAGACCATTGCATAGAAATACCCACCACCATCGAACCTCTTACGCCATTGCTTTCCGTAATTCCTTTACAATTACTTTCCTATCATATCGCTGTCCTGAGATCCTGTGACGTGGATCAACCCAGAAACCTGGCCAAATCTGTCACCGTAGAATAAATCATGTCACCCATGTTTGAAGATATTCAGTTTACATACAACACCCAGGAAGAGGAGCTCATCATGCCTGAATATGGCAGAAACGTGCAGAACCTCGTTCAATACTGCAAATCCATTCCGGATCCGCAATACCGTCAGGCGGTTGCGGAAGGCATTGTGGAGATCATGCAGATCATGACTCCCTACAACAAAAACGTAGAAGAGCACCGCAAGAAAATGTGGCATCACCTATTCCGGATTGCACAATACGAAATTGAGGTGGTCCCTCCCGGTGGGTACATGCCGACACCTGATTCAGACAAAGTCAAACCGGAGCCCATTGAATATCCTTCCTCCCTGGACAGAAACAGGCACTACGGAGCTTATGTGAGTGCCATGGTCAGAAAGGCCATGGAACTGGAAGACCCGGCCAAAAAGGAAGCCTTCGCCGTTGTCATAGGTTCCTACATGAAACTTGCCTTTAAAAACTGGAACAAAGAACACTACGTCTCCGATGAGCTGATCAAGGAAGACCTTCTCCACATGAGCAAGGGAACGTTGGTCATACCCGATGAGGCCGTTTTGGACATCAGCACCGGCTTTACAAGACACCAGCGCATGAAGCCTTCCGGTTTTCAGAAAAACAAGGGTGGCAAATTCAATAAAAACAGAAATAAAAACAAACCCAGAAGGATCTACTGATCACTTCCCCGGAGAAAGGCGGATCATTGCTTAAACTATGCAGGGCTTTAAGCCCGGGCCTTGTCTCATTCCCTGTTTGGATTTCAGACAATTTCTCCTACTTTTGACCATCAAACTAAAAGTATGAGCAGATTATCGGGTAAAACAAGCATTATCACCGGAGGCAGCAGAGGCATAGGTGCCTCCATCGCCGAAAAACTGGCACAGGAGGGTTCCCACATTGCGTTTACTTATTTGAGTTCGCCGGATAAGGCGCAGGAGGTTGCAGAACGCCTTAGATCCTACAACGTAAAGGTAATGGCCTACCAGTCGGATGCCTCTGACCACAACGCTGCAAAAGACCTGGTAGCAAAGGTGATTGAAGACTTTGGCGGCCTGGACATCCTGGTCAACAACGCCGGCATCACCAAGGACAACCTGATCCTCAGAATGACCGAGGAGCAATGGGACCAGGTGATGAGTGTCAACCTTAAATCTGCTTTCAACCTTACAAAATTTGCCGTGGCCCATATGATGAGGCAGCGCAAAGGGTCGATTGTCAATATCACCTCGGTGGTAGGTGTATTTGGCAACGCGGGACAATCCAATTATGCCGCTTCAAAAGCAGGCATGATTGGGTTTACAAAATCCATTGCCAAGGAGGTTGCATCCCGCAACATCCGCTGCAATGCCATTGCTCCCGGATTCATCGAAACGGAAATGACCCATGTGCTGGACGAAAAAACCAGAGAGACCTTCCTCAAAAATATTCCCATGGGCAGACTTGCACAGGGAACCGAAGTGGCGGAGGCAGTCAGTTTTCTAGCTTCAGATCAATCCTCCTACATAACCGGCCAGGTCCTCAGCGTCTGCGGAGGACTTAACATGTGATTTTTAAAACAGCATCCAGATCAGCCATGAACCATAAGGAACAATTTCTTCGTCGCGATTATATTACCCGGCTTGCACAACTGGACCCAGGGGCAAAAGGCTTGTGGGGCAAAATGAATGTACACCAGATGGTCGAGCACATGAGCTATTCCTTCAGGTTGGCAAACGGCCGCACTCCGGTAGAAAAAATTTTGACCCCGGAGGACAAAATTCCCAGAGTGCAGGCATTCGTTCTGTCGGAAAATCCATTCAAGGAAAATACATCCAACGCTTTGCTGCCGGAAGATCCACTCCCGATCATCCATTCTGATTATGCAGACTCCCTGAAGGAACTGGAGGCTGAAATCACAGAGTTTTTCAGGGTTTACGACGCGTCAGAAAATCTCACCATCCGAAACCCATTTTTTGGTGATCTCAACCGCGAATTGAACGTTTCATTGCTCTACAAACATGCGCTCCACCACCTGAGGCAGTTTGGCGTGGAAATAGCTTCCTGAGCAATTTACTTTACAACTCAGGAAATTAAAAGCTGATTCCCCTTTAAAATCCACCCAATTGGCGTTTTCCAAACCGGAAAATAAAATCTGCTGAGGAAATTTTTCAATCGGTATTGATCCGCTGATTTTTCAAAAAAATACCCGAGCGGACTTCTCCATGGAATTCTATTCCATGCCTGCTGGTTGATGGTAACTGAATCCCGTCTTAATTAAAAATTGCCAACAGCCAATACCTTGAAAATAGAGAAATAAAATGGATCAATTGGCCAGTTGTAACCCTAGCTGGTTCAATGAATTGACACCAGTATGGAACCTCATCTCTTTCAAGCTCTTCATCCCTTGATTTGAACCCTAGCTGACCACCCTGCCATCCACCATTTCGATGATCCGGTTGGTTCTGGAAGCAAATTCCTTATCGTGGGTTACAACCAGAAGGGATTGTTTGAATACGCTGGACAATTCCGTAAATATGTTGAAAACAATCTCGGAGTTCACCTGATCCAGGTTTCCGGTGGGTTCGTCGGCGATGATGATGCTGGGAGAATTGATCAGAGCCCTTGCGATGGCAATCCTTTGTTTCTGACCACCTGACAGCTGATTTGGTTTTTTGTATGCCTCACTCATGACATCGAGCATGCGAAGTTTTTCAAGGGCCATGTCGCGGATCTCAGAGCGGGAATGCCTGCCTAATTTGATGGCGGGCAGCATGACGTTTTCCAGCACGCTGAATTCATTCAACAGATAGTGAAACTGAAATACAAATCCGATTTTCTCATTGCGAATCCGCGCCAGTTCGGCGGGAGTCATGCCTTTCAAAATCTGACCATCCAGGTATATTTCTCCCGAGTAGTTTGTATCCATGGTTGATAAAATGTACAAGAGGGTGGACTTTCCGCAGCCGGATTTACCGACAATGGAAACAAACTCCCCCTTATCCACATGCATGCTCACTTCGTGCAACACCTGCAGGTCTCCTGAGTCAGAAAAAATTTTACTGACTGATCTCGCTTCCAGTATCCTGTCGATTTTCATTTTCCTCTGATGATGCTGACGGGGTCCATTTTACTGGCCTTGCGGGAAGGAAAGTATCCGGCAAAATAAGTGGTCACAAAGGAAAACGCAAAGGCCAGGGCGTAAAAGACCGGATTGTAACTCACGGGAAATGTCTTGACTGTGGGCAATGCTGCTGTATTAAATGGAATCTGGTCGATGACATTGGAGAGTATGAATCCCATGATCATCCCTGCAATGCCTCCTGCAATGCCAATGCTCACAGAAATCAGGGAAAAGATTTTTTTAACATCAGATCCAGAATATCCCATGGCCTTGAGTATGGCAATGGTATCCATTTTTTCATAGATCAACATGTTGAGTATGTTGTAAATGCCAAATCCTGCCACGATGAGCAAGGTGATACCCACAGAATAGGAAATGATGGTTCGCACTTTTGTGCCTGTCTCAAACTGAGAGTTGGCCTTTTGAATATCCTCCGCATCCACTTCAAACAACTGGGCAATTTCTCCAGCAAGATCCGGTGCACGCTTTATGTCCTTCAGATTGACGAATATTTCTGTATAGTGGTCTGTAGATACGTCCATCATCGATTGCAGATTGCGGACATCGGTGTAGCTAAGTATTTTATCTATATCCTTGATTCCGGACTGAAAGTAGCCTACCACTTTTAACCGTTTGGAGCTTCCTCCGGGCATGACCACCTCCAGGGGGTCTCCAATTTTCAACAACAGGATTTCGGCTATGCCTTTTCCAATGATGATGGAATTGGGCACATTGATCAGATCTGTGATGTTGCCTTCCGTCACGTAATCCGAAAGATGAAATGTCCTGGCTTCAGTAGCCACGTCCACTCCCTGAAGGGTGCCTCCCAAAGTCGAGGTGCCCAGGGAATAAAAAACCTGAGATGCGACACGGGGCGCCACACCGGCCACATCCGGATGTTTACTCAGGTATGTGGTAATGGCCTCGCTGTTTCTGATCTTATTTTTTGTAACCAGGGGTCTGATGGTCCGGATAAAATGTTGATGGTCCTTCAGAGCCCTTTCCACCGGTTGGGTGGCTGTGGCTTTCAGTTCGTGATAGATGCGCACATGCGGGGTCCTGTTTAAAATAAGTCCATCCAACAGGTGATTCAGCCCGGTCATAAATCCAAGCATGGTGACAAACATGGTGATCCCAAACATCACTCCCAGGCCCGCCACCATGGTCTGCCTCCATTTGGCCAACATCAGGGCCAGGGCGATTCCCGTGACAGCCCCTCCTTTCATAATTCAGGTAAATAGATGGTCATCCCCTCCTGAAGACCTGAAGTGATCTCCACTTTTTCAAAATCTCGTATGCCGGTTGATACAGAAACCCTTTCCTTGGGTCCGGTATAAACATGGCTGTCTTCTGTTAAATATTTTAATGGGATGGCAAGAGCGTCATTCTTTTGGGAAATCACAATATTGGCCTCAAAACTCAGATTTGGAAAAAGTTGATCAGGAGTCCGGTCAAATACGGCCTCCACCTCGATGCTTCTGTCCTTTTCATTGAGAAAAGGTGAAATCTTTTGCACCCTGGCCTCAAATACCTGACCGGAATAGGATTCCATCTCTATATAAACCTTTTGATCCTTTTTTACTTGGTTGATGTCGCGCTCATCTACCTGAAGCAAGGCAAGGAAATGGCCCGCATCACCCACAACAGCCAGGGGCGTATTGGGACCTACGAGCTCCCCGGGGTCCCGGAAAACCCTGTAAACCTTTCCATCCACTTCTGATCTCACCTCAAAATCAGAAAGGTTAGACCCGCTGATCTTCAAATTGGTCCTTGCCTGTTTTTCCTGGAAAGCCAGGTTTTTAAGAAGATCTGCATGTCGCTCCTGGAGTGACCTCAGATTGGCAAGAGAGGACTCATAGGCCAGCTGCCTGGTCTCCAATTCGGCCCTGGATCCTATGTTCTGGGACCAAAGCGATTGCTGTCTGACCAGCATGTTTGAATCAATCACCTTTTTAAGTCTGGCCTGATCCATGGCAAACCTCAGTTCGTCCAGCTTTTCCCTGTTATTTTCTAGTGAAGCCCTTTGGTATGCAATGTCCGCCCCTTCTCTTTGCAGCGAGGCCTGATCATTTGTTATGACAAAAAGCAGCTGGCCTTTTTTAACCGGATCTCCCTCCTTTACCAACACGGATTTCAGGATTCCATTGACCCTGGGTACAGTCTGATATTGATTCTTTGATTTAATTTTTCCGGATGCGTAGACAGATTCCGTAATTCCGGTCTTCTGCACCAAATAGCCTTCGGGTTTCCCGGAACAGGCCAAAATAAATACACTCAGTATTAATAGCTTAAACCCATGGTTCATTGGCCAAATATAAGCCTAATTTAAGCTTTGAATAATAGGAGATTTATCGGGATCCTTTAATGTCTACCCCACAATTCGACGATGGCCTGGCGTTTAAGCGGCCTGGTAGAACTGTACCACAAAACAACCTTGCGAATCACCCGGTGATTTCCCTTCAGATCTATGACACGGCTCTGACCTCCTGCACGAATATTATCCCTCAGTTCAATTTCCTGCTGGCTGCCATCTCCAAAAACGACCGTGCATTTGTAAATTTCAACAGGCGCTCTTTTTACCTTGAGTTGAAGAGAGGTAAACAGCCCTTCGCCGGCTGTAACCATTATTTCATCGCGATCAACGCCCTTGGAAGCGCTTACCCTCCCCAAAAATTGCCATTTGTCGTGCAAGGGCAATGAATGGGTGGATGCAGTTACAAGGTTCAGAAAAAGAAAAGAGAACCAAAACAGAATCAGATTTTTCATTTATTTTTAAATTTTGAACAATAATTTCATTATTGACTTTCGGAAAACCGAAAGGTTTAACTCAATTAAAGAGTAAAATTGAGTTCGCGATAAGTATTTCGTGAATTGAAAATCCTAAGGACACCATACCTCTACGTGATGCCTTCCATCAGTCAGAACTAAAAAACCTGAATTTAAACTGAGATAGAGGTTCAATTCCGGTTCCATGGTCTGTTTTAGCAACCTGCCTGTTAAATCAAAAATTCGGATTGCATCATTTTCAGGATTATAAAGAATACCATCTACGATTTTCCATTGAACTTTGGTACACCTTGGCACTTTATAGATTTCAGATTGCAAATCTTTTCCATTTAAATCGCATTGGATCAATTTAATATAATCCAATAGTTTGGATGCTTTAAAATCAAGGAAAATCTCCTGGTTGCCGGATTCCAGAACAACTTCATTCAGGAAATCCCATGCCTTACCATCCGAACTGTGAAATGTCTTGATAATTCCATTCCGATCTTGGTTTAAAATACGTAAACTCAAACTGATATTATCCTTGTCAACACATTCAATTTCGGTTTCAATATCCTCCAACGCTAGAGGACTTTGCACATTTTCAACACAGGATGACAGATCCAGGTATTCTTCCATCTCATCCAATGAACTACTATGCCATGGAAAAGTGGCATTTGTTGATTTCATGATATTTGGTTCGTTGTCATAGTGTATTGAATTAGCCGAATGGCCCATCCACTCGTGTGATGAGAGAGACTCATTTGGTATTTGCGAACTCACAAAACCAGTAAGAGATACTCCGGGCCAACATAGTGTACCTAAATACGTAACTCCTACATTCGTATAATGGCCCGTGTAAAAAACATAGACATCATCATCGCCGGGGAAGTTATTGGATATTAACCAATCAAGATAATTTTCAATTGTGGCAACAATGCCATTGCCATAGGCAAAAGGAGTTGCTCCATCAAAAAAGGTAATGGTAATTGCCTTGTTTACATCCCAGTTAGGAGCTGCAACATTAAACTTACTCACTACCTGATTAGTGAGGTTTGTCATGTAGGTTACAACCTGACTGTTGTTATTATATCCACCGGTTCTCCTTCTTTCATAAGAAGTATCTATGTGAAAATGAATCTCCAGGTCTCCATTACTTGATCTGCTTTTTAATCTGTTGGACAGCAGTGCGATTCTTTTCTGGAATGATTGATCCAATTCATCGCGATATATATCTGTCACACAACGAATCACTTCCTCCTCCATACCGGATTGGATAGTTTGTGCCAAGAGCTGTTTGGTTAGGAAAAATAAAATCACCAGCCCAAGATAAATCCAAGGTTTCCTTTTCATTCTCCAAACGTTTTATTGCTCATAAAAATATGAAATTTTCGAAAAGTCAATAGTTTTTTCCAATATTTTTTTATTTATACCCATAAATCGAAATGTCAGTCTCACATTAAACCAAATTTATAATCATACTTTTCCATGCAACATCGGTACAAACCTGAAGTATCCGAATTTCTCCCTCCTGAGCTGGCCCTCCGCTTCCTTGGTGATCCTGTACATCTCCTGGGTCTCGTGTTCTGTACCCAAAGGCACCACAAGACATCCTCCAACCTTCAGCTGATCGATCAGGGCCTGGGGCACTTCAGGGCAGGCTGCCGTGATCAGGATCTTGTCAAACGGGGCGAAGCGGGGCAATCCCAGATATCCGTCCCCGTAAAAGGTCCTGATGGTGCCATATCCCAGTTCCCTCAACCTGTTGGCAGTTTGGTCATGCAATGCCTTATGTCTCTCGATGGAATATACCTTCGCTCCCAGTACGGCAAGTACACAGGCCTGATAGCCCGACCCGAGTCCGATTTCCAAAACCTTGTCTCCGGGTTTGATTTGCAACAGGGAACTCTGAAATGCCACAGTATAGGGTTGGGAAATGGTCTGATCGCAATCGATGGCGAAGGCCGTGTCCTTATAGGCCCATTCTTCAAATGCCTTGTCCAGAAACAAATGCCTGGGCACCTGCAGGATGGCCTCCAGCACCCTTTCGTCTCTGATCCCCTTTTTGGATAGTTCGTTTACCAGTTTTTTCCTTAGCCCCTTGTGACGGTATGAGTCCACAATTGAATTATTATTGAAACACAAATATATTTAAAATATATATAATATATTGTTTTATTTGCTTTTAGTCCCGGTCGGGTATCTTTGCGCCTTTAATTCTTGAGTATGGATGTCTATCAGATA
This sequence comes from uncultured Saprospiraceae bacterium, assembly GCA_964465435.1. GTDB lineage: Bacteria > Bacteroidota > Bacteroidia > Chitinophagales > Saprospiraceae > Vicinibacter. The sequence continues at coordinate 15,191 of CAYXKO010000009.1, forward strand.
AAATTCGGGACAGATGGCTGGAGAGCAGTCATAGCCGAGGCATACACGGTTGAAAATCTAAGACGGGTGAGCCGGGCAACTGCGGTCTGGATGAAATCGAAGGGTATGAAATCCGCTTTGATCGGACACGACTGCAGATTCGGAGGACGCATGTTTCTGGAGGAATCAGCCCGCGTGCTGGCTTCCGAGGGAATCAGGGTCCTGGCAGCAGATGGATTTGTCAGCACACCGATGGTATCACTCGGCGTGGTGCATCATCAGGCGGATATGGGTATCGTGATCACCGCCAGTCACAATCCACCCGAATACAATGGATTTAAATTAAAATCCTCTGACGGAGGTCCTACCACTCCTTCTGAAATCGCAGAAATCGAAGGATTGATTCCGGAGCATTCCGGCGAGGAGCCCGGTCGTCTGGATTCATATCCCGAATTGATCCAATGGATCAACCTGGAAGAGCTGTACCTGCAGCGCATTCGGGCTTCCTTCGATCTCGATTCCATCCAAAATAAATCCAATGTTGCTTATGATGCCATGTATGGTGCCGGCCAACGCGTCATGAAAGCTTTGTTTCCAAAATTAAAAGCCTTCCATTGCGACTGGAATCCGGGATTTGGCGGTACTGCTCCCGAACCGATTGCCAAAAACTTGCAGGAAATCATGTCCTTCCTGGCATCCCATCCGGATCAGTATATTGGAATAGCCAACGATGGCGATGCGGACCGGGTGGCAATGATCGATCCGGGAGGAAGGTTGATTGATTCCCACCACATCCTTTTGTTGCTTTTGAGGTATTTGGTGGAAGTGAAAAAAATGACCGGCGAACTGGCAATCAGCTTTTCCGTCACGAATAAGATGCAGAGACTGGCAGATCACTACGGACTCAAGACCCACATCACCAGGATAGGTTTCAAATACATTGCCGAGCTCATGGTCCAAAAAGACATTCTGGTGGCCGGTGAAGAGTCCGGCGGACTTGCGGTAAAAGGGCATATTCCTGAACGCGATGGCATTTGGATCGCACTCACCGTTTTGGAATACGTGGCCCGCTCTGGCAAAACCATTCAGACCCTGATACAGGAGATCTATGACCTGGTAGGTTCTTTTTATTACGATCGCCTGGACCTGAAATTATGGCCGGAGCAAATGGCTGAAGTCAGAACCAGGCTCGCATCCGGAATACGCGATAAATGGGGAGGATTTCAGACCCGGAAATACGAAGACCTGGATGGCCATAAATACTATTTCGATCACGACAATTGGTTGATGTTTCGCTTGTCCGGCACTGAACCCGTGCTGCGGATATATGCTCAGGGCCGCGATGAAACAGAGTGCAGGGCCATCCTGGATGCAGCAATTCAGGAACTGAACCTTTAAATCTCAAAGAAAGGATCAATCATCCACGGATCATCGCCGTATGCGGAATATCGTCTTCCAGGTATTCCTCACCGATGGGTTGAAAACCCAGGGATCGGTAAAAATTCAACAGGTATGATTGGGCAGATATCTTCACAGGCATTCCGGGAAATAATTTTCCACATTCTTGAAGAGCATGTTGCATGATCTTGCGTCCCCAGCCATGTTGCCTGTATTCCGGGTGACTGACCACTCTTCCTATGGATGCATACCCCTCGTAGGACAGACCGGGGGGAAGGATCCTGCAATAAGCCAACAGTGCGCCACTGGAGTCGAGGAGCATGAGATGTTTTGAACCCTGGTCCTTGTCATCGGCATCGAGATAAACGCAATTTTGCTCCACCACGAAAACCATGCTCCTGAGTTGAAGGATCCGGTAAAGCTCAAACGGAGTCAGATCCTCAAATGCCTTACTTTGATATATGAATTCCTGCTGGTCCAATCAGTTGGCAAATTTCTAAAAATAAAAATCAATCCTCATCCAAACGCAGGCCCAGCATTTGCACGGCATCTTCGATGACAGGATTTGTTTGTTTCATCAATTCGAATTTCTCCCTGGCGGAAAGAAGTTTCTTGGGCTTGACCTGGTCCTCCTTGCCCGCCATGTCGGGATCTATTTCCACAGAGCTGCGAATGTCGGGGTCGCGGAAAAAATCCTTTATTCTGACTTCCAATTGAATCTCCCGGCGAATGGCTTCCTGAGCCAGGACCGATCCGACCATAAAGCGGATCAGTTTTTCATCGACCTCCACCCTGGCCTGCTTCATATAGACGAGCAGAGAACTGGACTTCTGATCTGCAATACACTTTTCCCAAAATTCCGCCACCGTGGTCTGGTCAAATTCCTTTTTGCCCGCCTGGCGCTCGGATTCTTCCCGCGCTATCTTCTCCCTGATCTTGTGAATATCGCCAAGCCGGGGTATCTGGGACATTCCGGATCCCATACCCTGAAAGGCAGGACGTTCCAAACTTAAAGACGGAATTGCCTGTTCGGTACGCGCTGATTCAGCAATTGGTTCGGGTTTTGGTTCCTGGATTGGAGGTTTCTGAACTTTTGGAATTTCCTCCGCAGGAGGAGCGGGTTTTAGTTCAGGGTTTTTTTTTTCTTCTTCCGGAGTAGGGAAGGCAAGGGCAGAAACAGATCTGTAGCGCGATTGCTGGCAGATCCTGGCAAGCAGAATCTCAATATGCAGACGTTTGTTTCTGGCCAGGTTGAGGTTAATTTCAGCCTCGTTGATCAGGCTGAGACAGGTCATGAGAAAAGACATCGAACAAGCTTTCGCCTGACTCAGATATCTTGCCTTGGTTTCCTCGCTTCCCTCAAAAAGATAAATCATTTTATCGTCGAGACAAACCATCAGGTTGCGGGCGTGGCTGCCCAAACCTTCCAACAAGACCTCAGGGTCAAATCCAAGTTTCAGGACTTGATCAAACAGCATCAGAGACTCGCGGGTGTCCTCTCCCAGGAATGCATCGTAAAACCGGAAAAAATAATCCTGATCGAGTACGTTCAAGTTCTCCAAAACATCCTGATAACTCAGTCTCTTCCCGCTGAAACTGGTGATCCGGTCAAAGATGGACAGGGCATCCCTCATCGCACCGTCTGCCTTTTGGGCAATCAGGTAAAGCGCTTCGGCATCGGCCTCAATGGACTCCTTTTGGCAGATCTTCTGGAGCTGGACTATTATATCCTTGACCTGAATTCTTCGGAAATCATAAACCTGACAACGACTGAGGATGGTCGGTATGATCTTGTGCTTTTCAGTGGTAGCCAGTATGAACTTGGCATAGGGCGGCGGTTCCTCCAGAGTCTTCAGGAAGGCGTTGAATGCCGCAGCGGTGAGCATGTGGACCTCGTCAATGATGTAGATCTTGTATTTTCCGTACTGGGGCTGGTAACGCACCTGTTCGACCAGGGCACGCATGTCATCCACCCCGTTGTTGGACGCAGCGTCCAGTTCAATGATATTGAAGGAATTGTTTTCCTGAAATGCCCGGCAGGTGCTGCATTCATTGCATGGTTCCCACTCGGCAGTGGGGTGTTCACAATTGAGCACACGGGCCAGGATCCTGGCACAGGTGGTCTTGCCCACACCCCTGGGTCCCGTAAAAAGGAAGGCATGGGCTACCTGCCCTTTGGATAGTGCGTTGCGCAAGGTGCGGGAGATGTGCTCCTGTCCGATCACGTCAGACCATTTGAGAGGCCTGTACTTGCGCGCTGAAACCAAAAATCCTTCCATATCGAGGGCTCAAAAATAGGGCTTTGGATGTATTTGGGCGACATAAAATACCCGCCCGGGCATTATAAGCACAAAACACAGGACCAGATTCCCCGGGAGCCTCCTCAACGGCCTCTGCCAGTTCCATTCAGAGTCCATTTTGGCTTACCTTTGCTCCCAACAAGCAAACAACATGCGCATAACCCTGGCACAGCTCAATTACCACATCGGCCATTTTGAAAGCAACCTCAATCAGATGAAAAATGCCATTCTGGAGGCAAAGTCTCAGGGTTCTGACCTGATCTGCTTCAGTGAACTGGCAACTTGCGGCTATCCCCCAAGAGATTTTCTGGAATTCAGAGACTTCATCAAGCGGTCGATGGACGTTGTAAACGAATTGTGCAAAATGAGCTCCGATCTGGCCATTGTGGTTGGAGCCCCCACGGTCAATCCCGAAGTGAATGGCAAAGACCTCTACAATTCTGTTTTCTTCTTGGCGGAAGGGAGAGTGAGGCATATTGCACACAAAGCCCTTTTGCCCAATTACGATATTTTTGACGAGTACCGGTACTTCGAGCCTGCACAGGACTTTTCTTTGGTGGAGTTCAAGGGTAAAAAAATAGCACTTACCGTCTGTGAGGATATCTGGAACCTGGGCAACAACAACCCCATGTACACCATCTGTCCCCTGGATGAGCTTTGCACCGGAAACCCGGACTTTATACTTAATCTTTCTGCTTCCCCCTTTAGCTTTTCACATACTGCGGAAAGACTGCACACCATCAGGGCAAATGTCCAACAGTATGGGGTCCCTATGTTTTACGTAAACTGTTTTGGCGGACAAACGGATATCCTGTTTGACGGAGGCAGCGTGGTGATGTCTCCCGACGGCAATTGCTTTGATGAAATGCCCTATTTTGAGGCCTGCATACGCAGTTATGATCTGTCCGAGGTCATCCGGGGTGGAAGGTCCAGGGAGCAAACCAAGGAAAAAACCGAACTCATTTACCGGGCTTTGGTCATGGGCATCCGGGATTATTTTTCAAAACTGGGTTTCACAAAAGCCATACTGGGACTCTCCGGAGGCATTGACTCCGCACTGACCGCCGTGCTTGCTGCAGACGCGCTGGGACCGGAAAATGTCATGGGCCTGCTGATGCCATCTCCCTATTCATCCGAAGGTTCGGTAAACGATGCACGGGCACTGGCAGAGAATTTGGAAATCCGGTATGAGATCATTCCCATAGAACCGGGAATACAGGCTTATGCCTCCATGCTGGGACCCTGGTTTAAAGATTTGAATCCCGACATCACAGAAGAAAACATCCAGGCGCGCATCCGGGGTATGCTTCTGATGGCCTTTTCCAATAAATTCAAACACATTCTGCTCAATACCACCAACAAAAGCGAAATGGCCGTCGGATATGGAACCCTCTATGGAGATCTTTGCGGAGGCCTGGCGGTACTTGCAGATGTGTACAAAACGGAAGTATACGAACTGGCCAACTGGATCAACCGC
>CAYXKO010000010.1:0-19877 GCA_964465435.1 uncultured Saprospiraceae bacterium
ATGTGCCCATAATGCATGTACAGAACTTATTAAACTGGTCCCGGCGATCATGAACCAAAAATATCCTGAATTTGAGTTATTGATTGTCGACGACGGCTCTACTGATCAAACAATTAATCACGTTAGGGATTTCCAGAAAAAATGGCAAAATCTTCGCCTGGTACATCTGCCAAAAACTGTTCCGGGTAAAAAAGCGGCCCTTACCCAGGGTGTCGGCCACTCCAAATACGAGCTCATTCTCCTGACCGATGCGGATTGCATTCCCCGTGGTGATTTTTGGATTGCTTCCATGGTAAACCGCATGGATGAAAATAAGGATATTGTCCTGGGATATAGTCCTTATTTCAGAAAGGAAGGGCTGTTAAACCGGTTCATCCGATTTGAAACCTGCCTGAACGGAATACAATACCTCTCAAGTGCCTTGAAAGGATTTACATACATGGGTGTTGGCAGAAATCTGCTTTACCGGAAAAGGATGTTTGATCCAGACCTTTTCAGGCCTGAACTGCCCTATGGAGACGATGACCTCCTGATCAGCAATTTGAGCCGATCCGCCAACGTCGCTGTTTGTACTGATCCCGAGTCGTTGGTATATTCGGAACCAAAAGTTAGCTGGTTGGCCTATTTCCGCCAGAGGAGAAGGCATTATGCGGCATCTGCATCCTACAGACCCGCGCACAAATTTTTACTGGGTATCTATCATTTGTGTTTCATTCTGTCTTTTCTGCTGATTCCCTGGATCATGTGCAGCGCATATTTGCCCTGGTTGGCCTGCATATTTTTGTGCCGTTTGCTTTGTGTTTGGATTATATTTGCCCGATCTGCACGCAAACTGGGGGAATCAGATCTGCTTGTTTGGTTTCCGGTTCTGGAGTTCATTTACTTTTTATGGCTTTTGGCTCAATCACCTTACTTATTACGTCCTCCTAAAAACTGGTAAATGGAGTACATTAAAAAACATATCAAAAATCTGACCGGCGATCAACTGGATAAGCTCGAACAATTGCTGCCGCTCTACACAGAGTGGAACCAAAAGATCAATGTGATCTCGCGCAAAGACATGGATGAGTTTTATGTGCATCACGTGCTGCACAGCCTGAGTATATCCTGCTTCATACAATGGAATCCCGGCACAAGGGTCATTGACCTGGGCTGTGGGGGAGGCTTTCCCGGCATTCCCCTTGCGATCCTTTTTCCCGAAACAGAATTTACTCTGATCGACAGTATCGCAAAAAAAATACGGGTTGCGCAGGCTGTGGCAGAGACCCTTGGATTGTCAAACGTAAAAGCCATTCACACCCGTGCGGAAGACCACAAGGGATCGTGTCATTTTGTGGTGACCCGCGCTGTGGCTCCAATGGGCCAGCTTTTAAAATGGTCAAGACACCTGATCGCTGATCGCCCGGCACATCCTTTGCCCAACGGCTTGATCGCATGCAAGGGTGGCGACCTCAGGGATGAGTTGAGAGAGATTCCCAAAGGATATTTTTACGAACGATGGTCCATTCATGAAAAAATTCCCCTGGCCTATTTTGAAGAAAAATACCTGATCTATGCCTCGTGATTTCTTCCGGATCTCGTATGCTTTGCTTCTTTGGACATTGCCCATTCTGCTTCCGGGATTTTTTGCGCAACCAATCACACCAAGACATGTTTGCGACCTTCCCGTATTATTGCGGGAAACGTCCGGGCTTGTCACGCTAAACAAGGGTATCACATTCTGGACACACAACGATAGTGGCGGCGAACCCTTGTTGTTTGAAATAGACAGCAGCTGCCAGGTGCTCAGAACCATTCGCGTAACGGATGCCACCAACCAGGACTGGGAGGAAATCACGCTCGACGATCGTGGCAACTTATTTATTGGCGATTTTGGCAACAACGAAAACAACCGAAAGGACCTGGTGGTATACCGCATTTCCGGATTTGATACACTCACTGCTGACAGCGTGTCAGCCGCAAGGATCTATTTTTCCTATGAAAATCAAAATGAGTTTCCACCTGGTTCAGATGGAAGGAACTTTGATATGGAAGCCTTCATTTGGTTAAATGGCAGATTGCTTCTTTTCTCAAAAAACAGGACAAGCCCTTTCAGCGGTTACACCTATCTGCACGGAATACCGGACCAGCCCGGGGCATACAAAACCCAACTGCTGGACAGTTTTTACACGGGTCAGGGTCTGATGCAACAATACTGGATCACCGGTGCAGCAATCAATCCTGAAAAAGACAAGATGGTTTTGCTCTCCTATGACAAGGCCTGGCTTTTCCATCCTCTGGATACGAATAGTTTATTGGGTTCTCCTGTCCGCCGACTGCAATTTCCCTCGATCACCCAGAAAGAGGGCGTTGTGTTTGGATCTGACTCTCAGATCTGGATGACCGATGAGTATTTTTCCACCTTTCGCAATGGGGGTACGCTGCAGAGCCTGGATTGGAAAATTCTACTTTCGAATGGCAAGCATTTGTTACCGAAAGAACACGCGATAACTCCTGTTCCTGCGGATGATTACATTCAGATAGATGGAGCCGGTGTTCGATCCTTGACGATCCTGGATCTTTGTGGAAAAACATGGATGGAAATCAATAATCCCGGAAACACAAGGATTCCGGTACATACCCTGGCCAAAGGCATTTATCTCGCCCGGATCAGGACAGAAAGCGGAAGCCAAACCCTGAGTTGGATTAAAATGTGAAAATTCTTTCTCGGGACAAACAAATCAAAGTAACTCCTTCAGCGCCTGATGCCACTCCTTCCAGTCCGATCGTTTTTTTAATATGGTTTCGTTGTATTCCTGTAAAACTGCCGGTTCATCCTCGTCGATATGCCTCAGCGCATTGATCACTCCGGGCAGTATTTGATCTGCGGACAGCTGATTCTTGTTGAAATAGTGGCTGTGAATGCGCGCGTGGTGCAAAATGGAAATGGCCTCCGCAGGACTCAGATGTGCCTTGCTTGACCGGATCTTTTGTTTGCCATCCAGCGTTTTTCCATCTCTGAGTTCGCGAAACAAGGTGACCAGCTGTTCCATTTGCCTGGCCTTAATTTCGGGCAAGGGAATTTCCAGCATGCGTTCCATCTCCGCTACCCTGTTTTGTACAATCTGAACTTCTTCTTCAAGAGTAGCGGGCAGAGGCATGACCACAATGTTAAACCTCCTCTTGAGGGCGGCGGACATTTCATAGATACCCTTGTCCTGATCGTTGGCCGTAGCAATAAGGTTGAAACCCTGAACGGCATGAACCTGCCGGTTGAGTTCCGGAATGGGCAGGGTCTTTTCTGATAGAATCGTGATCAGCGCGTCCTGTATCTCCGTGGGGATTCGGGTCAGTTCTTCCAGGCGAACGATCTGACCTGATTCCATGGCCCGCATGACGGGGGATGGCACGATGGCCTGTTCGGACGGGCCGCCCGCGATGAGAGCCGCATAGTTCCAACCATAACGGAGTTGATCCTCGCTAATGCCGGTTGTTCCCTGTATCAACAAACTGGAGTCTCCGCAAACTGCAGCTGTCAGGTGCTCCGCAACCCAGGTTTTGGCTGTCCCGGGTATTCCGGTCAGCAAAAGGGCTCTGTCAGATAGCAGGGTGGCAATGGCCAGCTCCAGTGTTCGTTTGGATCCGAAGTATTTTGTGCTGATCACCGTACCATCTGATAGCTTCCCGCCCGTCATATAGACCAGAACGGCTGCAGGAGATAGTTGCCAGTTTTTGGGCTTGGCTTGCTGATCCAGCCGAATCAATGCCTGAATCTCAGAGGCATATTGCTTTTCAGCAAAGGGTTTTAAAATTTCCAATGCCATCTCAGTGGTTTTGATTGGGTTCCGGACTGATGTCCAACATGCTCCAGGCCTCTGCGCGCTGGTCGAATAACACCTTGGTTGCTGCCCAGGTCTTCCTAAAAAAATCTGAGCTTCTGTATTGTTCCAGGTGATCAGGAGAATCCCATATGCTGAAGGTCATCAGCGTGTTTGTATGTGCTTCATCCTCCATAAGCTTCACCTGCCTGCATCCCTCAAATGCCCTGATCGCGTCCACGCTCGAATGGAACAAATCCAGGAATTGTGCCTTGGCTTCAGGCTTGAAATACATTTTTACAAATCGGTATATCATTTGAATAAAATAAGCAGGAAGTCTTCGTTTTTTAAGTCCAGGGTGGCAGCCGCACTGGCACCGCACAAGGCCAGGGTCATGAAGCCTGCGTGGTTGAAGTAACAATAAAAGCTTCCGTTTTCGGCATTGGTCTCCCCCAGGTAAAAATTGGAAATTTCCTGATGGCTTGCCGTTTGAAATGAAAAGGTCCTGTCTCCTGCCACTTTGGCAAATGGTTCCTTTTGCAGGTTAAGGACCAGGTTTCCATAGCGGTCCACATAGGACACCCTTGCCTGTATTCTTTCCTTTTGATAGACCGGGGAGACGTTGATTCTTTTTACCGGATTTTCACATTCTTCAAACACCCCGAGCGGGTCTTCCTCGCTCAGAATATTTCTGATGGCTGCTCCGATACGGTCTCTGAATTCATAGGAATCGTCGCTGATGCGATAGACTTTTTCAGGCTTTTCATCACCGGTGATCAGACTGATCAAACCATTGTCCGGGATGATGAAATAATGATTCCTGTACAGAGCAAGTAAAATGCCACGGTCCACCCCGGCATTGAACACCCAAATAACATGGATGGATCCTTCCGGAAAGAAAATAAAAGCATTGCGGCCGACAAATGCGGCCTGTACCAAATCAAAGGGTCTTATTTCATGGGTTACATCAACCAAACTTGCCGAAGGGCAGTTTGCCAGGATCCTGGCCTTTAGTGCTGCCGTACGGAAATCCGTATTGCCAAAATCTGAACAAATGCTCACAAGAACGGGTTGTAGCTTTACAGACATGGGTAATGTGTTAAATTTTGTTGGAAAATTAGTCAAATCTGACGGAACCCATAATTTTGTATGACGCGGATGCTGGTTTATTCATTCAGATTGTTTTACACTTACTATTGATTTTCAGAATATTATAATAATAAAAGTTTGACCCAAAGCGAAATCATTTTAAACATTGAGAACATCGATCCGCTTGCATTGTACGGAGAAAACAATTCAAAGCTGAATGTCCTTAGAAAAGCATATCCCGATCTGCTGATCAGCAGCCGGGGCAGCCAGCTCAAAATCACCGGACGAAAAAAAGAAACCCAGGAGGTCAAAGATAAGATCGAAATGATGGTGAAACTTCTCCGCGACAAAAAAGAACTTACCATCCAAACAGTTGAAGATCTTGTCCAGGGGACCAACCCTTATCAATTGCAGCTGAGCCATTCGGAAACCCGGCATGTCCTGGTCCATGGCAGGGAGGGCAAGGTGATTTACGCCAAGACCTCCAACCAGCTCAAAATGGTACAAGCCATTGATGAAAATGATGTCTTGTTTGCCATTGGCCCCGCTGGTACAGGAAAGACCTATACTGCGGTTGCCTTGGCTGTTCGCGCGCTGAAAAACAAACTGGTCAAAAAGATTATCCTCACCCGTCCGGCGGTGGAGGCCGGTGAAAATCTGGGATTTCTGCCCGGAGACCTCAAGGAAAAAATTGATCCCTACCTTCGGCCTCTTTACGACGCCCTGGACGACATGATTCCTGCGGAAAAACTGGAACAATACATCCAAAACCGGGTGATCGAGATCGCTCCTTTGGCATTCATGCGTGGACGTACTCTGGACAACGCCTTTATCATTCTCGATGAGGCCCAAAACTCCACGACTCTCCAGATGAAAATGTTTCTCACCCGTCTGGGACCGTCCGCCAAATGCATCATCACGGGTGACATCTCCCAGATAGACCTTCCATACCGTCAGGTTTCGGGACTCAAACAGGCATCCAGTCTTCTCGGACGGATTCAGGGCATCACTACGATTTATCTCAGCACCGATGACGTGGTGCGGCACAGACTGGTCAAGGAGATTCTCAAGGCATATGATGAACTGAACCGGAGCCGGACCATGGTTGAAAACAAAAAAGAAGAGGAAGAATAGTATGAAAACTTCAACGGTCTTATATCAGGGAGACATCCACACAGAGTGTCAGCACCTTCGCAGCGGTCAGATCATCCACACCGATGGCCCGATCGACAACTTTGGCAAGGGCGAGGCCTTTTCTCCGACTGACCTTGTTGCAACCGCATTGGGTGCCTGCATGCTGTCGATCATGGGAATTGCCGCCAAGACCCATGACATAGACATCGTGGGCGCTCGTGCCGAAATCCTGAAAGTCATGGCTGAAAATCCGCGGAGGATCGCAAGGATCGAAGTGGACATATTTATGCCCGAAAGAGCCTATACAGACAAGGAAAAGGCCATTTTGACCCATGCGGCAAAAAGCTGTCCGGTGGGCAGAAGTCTAAGTGAAAATCTCGAAGAGGTACTATCGATCCACTGGAAGGATCTTTCGTAATTACCCTTGGCAGGCCTGCTTGTATTGTGAAGGAGAAAGGCGTGTTTAAATACTGATGATTTTGATCTCCACCCTCTGGTTCTTGTTACGGCCTTCTTTGGTATCGTTGGATGCGATCGGCTGTCTCTTTCCGTAACCTTTGGAGGTGATCCGGGTCTCAGAGATGCCCTTTTTCACCAGATAATCGCGTACAGCCTTGGCCCTGGCAGTGGAAAGTCTGTCGCAAAACTCATGTGATGGCTGTCCGTTGGTATGTCCTCCCACCTCAATGCGGATGTTGGGATTTCCGATCAGAAAATCGTAAATTTCATCCAGGGCAGGGTATGATTCCTTCCTGAAGTTGACGCTGTCCGCATCAAAGAACAACTTTTCTATTTTCACGACGTGACCGATCCGGATCTTTTCTTCGGTAAGGTCCTTCATGATTCTGGTCCTGACCTGACCCGTCTCAGCAGGCTTGGCAGGAACCTGCGCAACGGCAGGTTTTTCTGAAATTTTCTTAACAGCAAGCTGCTTTTCCGTGGTTTCCTCCTTTTTCCTCTGCCTTTTATATGCCTTATAAGCAACTGAATCCTGAGGGCAGGGTATCAGGGTAATGTGGGAGGCCTGGTCCAGCAGCATGTTTCCGTTGTAGGGAAACAAAACCGGTGTCTTGTAAAAGACCTCCAGTTCCAGATAGGACATATCATACTTGGGGGAAAATTCGAATTCAAATTTTCTCCAAACGGTATCGCTGACCGGTCCGGACTCCGCAAGAAGTTGTTTTTGATGACAAAACCCGTCTCCCCCATATATTTTTAGGATAAGTGGGGTGGTAAATGGTTTTTTGGTTTGGAAAGCATCATCCCTCATGGCGCTCAGGTAAACCGGGGACCTGGTAAGAAAAATGGAAAAACTGTAGCATTTTCCTTTGCGCAGGGGCGCAGAAAGATGCTGGGCCACGCGCTCATAAGTATCGTTGTCCCGGGCAACCATGCCCAGGTAGGTATTGCCATGATAGGCCTGTTTGTAGACCCCAAACATTCTCTCCTGACCATGGTCGGCCGGTTGAATGTCGGGTGGCGTCTCTCCTTTAAACCCACAATCGATCCAGCCTTCCGGCGGATTGCAGCATCGGGGCAATCCTTCAAAAGAACCGTTTATGATGTAAATCATACCGGAATCCTTTTGAGAAAAGCCATTTTGATGGCATAAAACGGCTAGGAAAATGAAAAACAAACTTCTCAAGAAAGACGGGATTTTTGACTTGCGGGTTTCTAACGTAAAGATAGGGCATTTTGTTGGTTAAGATTGTTTTAAGCGATTCTTAATGAAACGATATGCAATCCGGATCCGTTTGCGATTTTTGCGGTTTTCTAAATTACGCCTTCATGAAAATTTTAATGGTTTGTTTGGGTAATATTTGCCGCTCGCCCATGGCGCAGGGAGTTCTCGAAGACGAAATCAGAAGAAATTCTCTGGATTGGACCGTGGATTCTGCTGGAACCAATGGCCTGCACAATGGGGAAAATCCCGACAAAAGAGCCATCAGGCTGATGAAAAATCAGGGAATCGATATTTCCGGTCAGGTATCCAGACAGATACAAGCCTCAGATTTAGAAGAGTTTGACCTGATCATTTGCATGGACAGCCTGGTTTATAAACAAGTCCTGCAGTGTTTTTCCCCCGGCCAAACGGAGGGGAAGTTATATCGGCTCATGGAGTTTAGCGCCAGTCCAGGAGTCGATGTCGAAGATCCCTATTACGACGACCGTTTCGAGGAGGCTCTGAACCGCATCCGCCTGGGCTGCGCCGGACTCATCCGCAAAATGAGTCAGACAAACTAAAAAACCAAACCGCACTTTGACTTGTTGAATTCAACCTAACCCGTATAAAGTTAATCTGTCTCTATGTTAAACAAAGATTTGGAAAATGCACTCAACGAGCAGATCCTGAAAGAAGGAGAAGCCAGTTTTTCTTATTTAAGCATGGCCGTCTGGTGTGATTTTAAAGGCCTTGAAGGTTGTGCCCGGTTTTTTTACCGCCAATCCGATGAAGAGAAAATGCATATGCTGAAATTGGTTTCCTATATGCTGGAAATGGACAGCAAACCGATCATTCCGGCCATCAGCCAGGTGGAGAATGATTACGAATCCATACAATCCATTTTCGTAAAGACCCTGGAACAGGAAAAATCTGTAACCCGATCCATTCATAATTTGATCTCTCTCGCTGACGGATCCAATGACTACGCCACCCAAAATTTCCTGCAATGGTATGTATCCGAACAAAGGGAGGAAGAGTCCATGATCAGAAAGATACTGGACAAGATCCAATTGATCGGAGAGGGACCGATGACGCTCTACTACATCGACAAGGAGATGGAACGGATCAACCAAAGTATTATCCAGGGTGAAAATGCCGGTGAGGAATAAAGACATCCCACTTTTTTGGTCTGATAATTTCGGTCTTTTATTTTATTAGTCTTTTCATTTTTGAATTAATATTCTAAAACTAAGAATATTTCACCCATAAACAGAATTAAATTCTGTTTATGTCGTTTATTTGGTTTCCGCGTTTTCCCAAGGATTTGGACGATTGGCCCGAAGATTGTAATTTTATCTTCTCAAATTCGTCAGACCATGAAAACTCACGTTATCACATTTTTATTCTGGGCTTGCGCCGGTTTTGTTTTGCAGGCTCAATCCATCGCACCTCAGGTGGTGGCCAATGCCGGAGAGGTCATGAAAGCCTCTGGTTTTTCCCTGGAGTGGACTCTGGGCGAACTGGCTACGGAAACTCTGTCCGGTGGTAATTCCAAGATCACCCAGGGGTTTCATCAGGGCAGTTTTATCGTGACCTCCGTTTCAAATCCGGAATTGGATGGTCTTTCCGTATATCCAAACCCATTTTATGAAAAGCTGGTGATTGAAAATTCAAAAGACCGCATGATCCGGATTTCTGTGACTGACCTCAAGGGTTCTGAAATTCACAGACAGGTGACCGGTATGGGAAATACAACGCTTGACCTGGGTACTTGTCCTGCCGGAGTTCTTATTCTTCAGATCCAAAGTGGTGAGGAACGCTCCGTATTCAAAATTGAAAAATTCAAATAACATAATAAAAAATTATCCGACATGAATAAGTTTTTACTTTCTGCTCTCCTGTCCCTGACCCTCACTGTCTCTGTTATGGCGCAGGGTCCGGCGTTCAAGTATCAGGGTGTGGCCCGAAATGCCCAGAATGCCGCTTTGGTAAACCAAAACATTGCCCTAAGATTGTCGATCCTCAACAATGCCGGCACATCTGTCTACTCAGAGACACACGCTGCACGGACGTCCGATCTGGGTATTTTCTCTGTAAACGTCTGTCAGGGCGCCAATCCCACCGGAAGCTGCGCCACCATCGACTGGAAGGCCGGTGGCTTTCAGCTTAAGGTTGAACTGGATCCCGCAGGTGGCTCCAACTTCCTGAACATGGGCAACTCTCCGATCCTTACCGTCCCGGTTGCAGCCTATGCGACAACGGCAGGCTCCGTGCCCGGAGACACCGACGGAAGCGCCACCAATGAATTGCAATCCCTGAGCTTTAATGGAAACAACAACAACCTTTCCATTTCCATGGGCAACAGCGTGGATCTGAGTTCCCTCAAAAACGATGCGGATGCCGATCCTGCAAACGAGATCCAGACCATCAGCCTGGATACCACCAACAATGAAATTATACTCAGCAAAGGTGGCGGAAGCATCCTGCTACCATCCGGCGGCGGATCCAGCCTTTGGGTAAAAAACGGAAACGAACTGAAATACAACCACACGCCCCTCATCTACACCTCCTTCAATCCTGGCAAATTTGAAATCTCCTTCAGCAATACTTCCAAAAAGAGCTTCAACAGCTTTACCAACAAATGGGGAGAAGAATACACCACCCTTCCTACCAATGTAGGAAAGGTAACCGCTTATGGTTCTGAGATCATTGAATATCCGGTGACTCTGAATCGTCACTATCTGCGCGTGGTCAACGATACCATGTGGAGGGCAAACTCCTATCAGTACACATTTTCCCCTGGGTCCTCTCCGGGTATTATCACGCAATCTGAAATCTTCAGCCAGGCAAACAATGGCGGCAATCCTGTCAGGGTGCTCTCCACTCAAATTGAAGGTTCTGGCGGTATTGGTAATTTTAATGCATTTCTCGGCGGAAGAAGGGCTTCTGTCACAGGAAACCTTAATATTGGCGGTATCGGTTTGACCCCTGCGGTTGCGATATTTAATACCTCCAATAACATCTTTGGATTGTGGTTTAATGCGAGCGGGCAGGCCACTCTCGCCGCTCAGGTTAAAAACTTTGTCGAAGAGCACCCAACTGATCCCAGCAAGCAGATCTGGTATGCTTGTGTCGAAGGACCCGAAGCGACTGCCTACGAAAGAGGCTCTGCCCAACTGGTCAATGGCGTTGCCGAGGTAAGGTTCAGCGACCACTTTGGCCTGATCGTCAATCCTTCTACAATTACCATTCAGTTGACTCCGGGCTCTGCAGATTCCGAAGGCCTTGCCGTAGTGGAGAAAACAGCCACCGGGTTCAAGGTAAGGGAGCTGCGCAAAGGAACCGGCACCTACTCGTTTGACTGGGAAATCAAGGCTGTAAGAAAAGGATATGAGAACTTTGAGGTCGTCCGCGATAAGATCAAGGTTCTTCCTCATGACAAGATTACCGTTGACATGGAATAAACTAATTCATGATCTATAATGAAAGCCCGGTTGAATCAGCCGGGCTTTTTTTTTATGTAAAAGCACAGTCCCCGTCGCCGTCGCAGACCTGGTCTTCCCTCCCGGACATGATTTTACTTAAGACATCAGAACATATAAATCCTCTGCTGGTGCGCCTGGTGAAAACGGATCCCATCATTTTTCCCTGAAATAATTTTCTGTTTCGCTTGTGAAATAGCTTTAACACGCGAATGTTGTTTGCAAAAACATATGCATTGATAAACCTGTTCAGCTCCTCTGCTGCCTCTTCATCTTTGACAAAAAGATAAGGGATGGAAAGACACCCGTCCCTCCTGAGCAGGATCGCGATCGCCTTCATTTCATGCTGCACATCGTGCATCACACAGGCATTGATGGAAAACTTTTCTGCACAGGATGTAAAATGATATCTTGGTTCACAAGCCTCGGGGAAACTTTTTTCCAAAACCCAGGGATGTTGTAGGATCCAGTTGAATTCAGGCACTGACCTTTGAAACAAACTCTCCCCGATATCTTTCTCCAGAAATCTTCTGTGCTCTTCATTCAGTACGTTGACTAAGTCGACGCGATACCGGGGACTTTCTGCCTTTTGACGCAATGAATCCCATAGACCATTAAGCAGATGATCCGCGATTTTCAATAATGGAGTAATTTTTCTGAATAAGGGCCGCTTCCTGGGTACCCAATCCGATAGTGTGCTGCCAAAATATATTCTGACACCCTCCAGGCTAAAGTCGTAATTGAATATTCCGCTGCTCCTGTAAAAGCGGTCCAAACCCGGTATAAATTCAGTTCCAAGTAATTTTCCTCCCCAGGAGTGTATTGCTTCTTCAAGTAACTTTCGTGCGATTCCCCTGCCCTGCCATTGGGGATGAACCCAAATGCAGGAAAGCCAGCCAAAATGCATTGATGCCTTTTCTCCGTCCTGATTGTAAAAAATATCATCCGGCAACACACCCAGATAGCCACAAAGCCGGTTGCTTTCCTTGCACAAAATCAATAGAACATCGTTGTCTTTTGCTCTTGGATTGCATATCTGGGACCTTGCCCTGTGTTTTGAAATGGGTACAAATTCCTCAGCAAGGTATTGGGGAGAATCGACATACTCCTTCAACTCCTGCCTTCTCAATTGAATCAATTCCATTTATTCCTCTGAATATACTCTTGCCCTAAGATGCGCAACAGCGCGAATTTAATAATTTGTGCGCTTAGCACGGCCCTGGCGCCTTTTTGACCCGATTCCATTGGAATCCTCTGAAGGTGAAATGCCTCTCGTTCCAGTCTGAGTCCGGCACAACCAAAACAATAGTCAAATATTTTTTCAGCCTTCATCCTCCGGATCACATCAGATCCAACGCCATAGTCCGTGAATGGAAAAGAAAATAGCTTCAAATCCTCCGGTACTATAGATTGCATAATCTCAGAGGACTTTTTTGTTTGACGGATGATCTCCTCCTTTGTCAGATCGGCGTAGAGCGGATGGTCGTCGCTGTGTGCGCCCACAATGAACCCTCTTCTGTGAAGATCGAGGATCTGATCAATGCTCATATAGGGTCTCTCCTTTTGCAGATAATCGGCAAAGCTTATGTTCAGGATATCTGCAAGTTGATCGATCAAATACTCCTGATCGTATTTTAACTCCATGATCTTCCCGGACAAATCATCCTTCTTCTTTAAACCCAGCACTAGCCTTAGCTCAGATATTCCAGCGTCGTGGACCCCGACACTATTTAGCTTCACCAGAATCAGGGATAGCTTATAACGGAAAAACAGGGCGCGATTGTCCAGAAAGGCCGTGTTGATAAAAAAAACTGCCTGAATGTTTCTTTCTTCCAAAATGGGTGCAATGTATCGATGACATTCGATGAGCCCATCATCAAAGCTCAACAGGAATCTTTGTCTGGGTCCCCTGCCCGATAGGATGGATTTCAGATCGTCCCCCGGTCTGACCGGTTCATAGTGTTCCAGCAAAAAGTCAAGATCTCTTTTAAAATCAACCTGGCTCCTTATGGGGTACAGATACCTGAGATGGGGCGGAGATAAATCGCTAACAGCGTGATAAAAAGGTAAAATTGTTGTCTCTCTGTACAGTTGCCTGATCCATGAATAGGGAATCACTCCAAGTAAATCTGCCGAATGAGCATAAATCCACCTGGCAAGATTCTTCCTCATCGGCTTGCTTCCTTTTATCCCGTATCGCTGCTGCACTGGCAATCCGTGGTCGTGTCAGGCGTTCGTTTGATCAAATAAACATTTAGAAATTTCTGTTGTAGCTGATGAGTAGTTGCTGAATGAGATTGACCCTTTTTCCTGTAGCTGCCCGAACGCCTCCGGGCAGGCTGTTATCTGTAAGCAGATTGAGTTTGTTGTCGTCATAGAACACATCGGTTCGAAACTGTAAATTCAGGCCCTTGAATATTTCCAGTCCAAAAGAGTTGAACCAGGTCACATCCACATTCTGAGGCTTGTCGAGATAATCTGAAAACAACACAAGTTCTGTGGTGTAATTCAGCCTTTTGAAATAGGTGTTGGCATATCCTGCTCTCAGCATGGAGCCGGCTCCATACCAAAGTTTTTCAAATTCCGTGGCGCTTCCTTCCTTTAATGCTGTGCCATGCACACCCAGGTTTGCAATGTTTTGGTCCGCAATGTAGATCATTTTCAGAGCGACCGGGCTCAGAAAAACATACCATTTTGGATCTTTCTGGTACTTCATTCCCAGGGCAAACGATATGTTGGCCGGAGAAAATAACTTGGACAAAAGGCTTGTATTGTAATTGCCTTCCTTTACCTCAGACAAATAGATTTTTTTGCTTGCACTGTCCACGTGCGATCCAAGCAGCTGGGTGATCATCAGGAAGTCGGCAGAATAAGACCAGTGGGATTTTGCACCAAGCTTATAGCCAATATTGGAAGAAAGACTGGCGATGTCCAGCGCCTTCTCGAATGGAAGCTTTTTATCAGAACCCGAAGCAATGGTTCCTGATCCGATGCGCTGTGTGCTCAGGTTGATCATCAGGTCGTTTTTCCAACTGATTCTGTTTTTGGTATACTTTGCTGTAAATCCAAGTGCGCCACCAATGCCAAGCCTGTTTGCACCGGCTCCTACATAGGGATTGATGTTGGCCAACTGTCCCAGATCAATGCCGATTGCAGAGCGGAATTTCCAGCCGTCGCCTTCTTCCATTTTCATGGCTTCGTCCATTTTCTTTTTGCGTTCGGCCTCTTGCGCTGCACGGTTTTCGTCTGTCTGCGCACTTACTAAATGGG
The DNA here is from genome assembly GCA_964465435.1 of uncultured Saprospiraceae bacterium. GTDB lineage: Bacteria > Bacteroidota > Bacteroidia > Chitinophagales > Saprospiraceae > Vicinibacter. Next base: position 14,436 of record CAYXKO010000010.1, read on the forward strand.
CTGCAATAAAGAATGCGGTAAGTAAAAATTTGCTTTTCATGTGCTTTGTTTTTATTAGCCGGCAAGTTATTTCAAAAATCCAAATTGTTGTTCGTTTTAGGTTTTTGTTTTTCTCGTTTTTCCGGGACCAAAAATTCCCATTCTAAAAGTCTTCCATAAATATTGCTAGAAGATGGCCTGTCTGAGAAAATCAGGAAAGCAAAAGGCATAAACTCATTAGTTTTGTCCGCCCGATACAAAATCGGGGCCTGGCTGGTAAATTGCCATTAAGATGAATCCATCCTCCGTCATGATCCATAATCGCGTCTCAGTTCATATATGGTTTCCAATCTGTTTTGGACTTTTGTTTTTGTCAAATATCAGGAATCCCTTGCAGGGACAGAACTCCGAACAACAAGCCTTTTTCATCAAAAGTATCTACGACGAAGCATTGGAGAAGCAACAATCGTATCAGTGGCTGTATTTTCTGTCTGAGAAGATAGGAGGGCGCATTGCCGGTTCTCCCCAAAGCCTGGCAGCCGTTGAGTTTACCCATCAGATCATGGATACGCTGGGATTGGATACAGTATGGAATCAGCCTTGTGAGGTCAATTATTGGTATCGCGGCGCGAAGGAGCGGGTCCGGATCATTGGCAATCCGCATGCAGGAGACCGGGAACTCCGAGCCCTGGCTCTGGGCGGTTCCGGGGGTTCAGGCCCCGGTGGTGTCAGTGGAGAGGTCATTGAGTTTAAAAGCCTGGATGAGGCGCGTGCAAACTTCGCCAAGATCAAGGATAAGATCGTTTATTTTTCACGCCCCTTCGACAACAAGTTTTTAAAAACCTTTCATGCCTATGGCAGCGCCGTGGACCAGCGTGCCATGGGGCCTTCGCTTGCTTCCAGATATGGTGCCAAGGCTTGCATTGTCCGGTCAATGACCGGACGCCTGGACAGCTTTCCCCATACCGGAGGCACCCAATGGGAAGAAGGCATAAACCCGATCCCCGCTTTGGGCATCAGCACATTGGACGCTGAGTTTCTTTCAGGACTGTTGAAAAAGGGGCCGGTGAGGCTGTACGTTGAAACTCATTGCGAGAACCGCGGCAAAAAAACATCCTATTCCGTTATCGGGGAAATCCGGGGAATGGAAAAGCCGGATGAAATCATTTTGGTCGGCGGACATCTGGATTCCTGGGATGTGGGCGGAGGTGCCCACGATGATGGTTCGGGTTGCGTGCAGTCCCTGGAGGTCATAAAGATTTTGAATAGCCTGAACTACAAACCCCGCAGAACCCTGCGTTGCGTCATGTTTCAAAATGAAGAAAATGGCCTTGCTGGAGGAAGAACCTATGCTGAGGAGTCCGGCAAAAAAGGGGAATTCCATTTTGCCGCCATCGAAAGTGATGCTGGTGGTTTTACTCCCCTTGGCTTTGGTTATGACTGCGATACGAGCCGGATCAACCAATACAGTCCTTTTTTTCAGGAATGGGATGACCTCTTGTCTCCCTATGGTCTGCACATTACAAAAGGCGGGGGAGGCGCGGATATTGGACCGCTTAAGGGTCAAAAAGGGATCTTATTTGGATTAAGCCCGGATTCACAGCGCTATTTTGACTATCATCATACAGAAAATGACCGGATTCATGCCGTACACCCCCGGGAGCTCGCCCTCGGTTCTGCCGCCATGGCCAGTCTGGTCTATTTATTGGATCAAATTCCCTGATGCGGCCGCTTAGTCCACAGAATTTTCGCAGAAAACTATATTCGTGGTCAGACGCTTTTCCCAGAGAACTTCCCTGGATTGGCGAAAAGGATCCTTATAAAATCTGGGTTTCGGAGGTCATTCTCCAGCAAACCCGCGCTGCCCAGGCCATTCCCTATTACCATCGTTTTCTGAGCCGGTTTCCGGATCTGAACAGCCTCGCTGAGGCTCCATTGGAAGAATTGCTTCGGGTTTGGGAAGGCCTGGGATACTACAGTCGCGCCAGAAATATGTACCGGGCAGCAAGGATCATAGCAGAAAACAGGTCCGGACGATTTCCGGAATCCTATGAAGGTTTATTGGAATTGCCCGGAATTGGAACCTATTCAGCCGCTGCCATTTCCTCTTTTGCTTTCGGAGCGGCACATGCCGTTGTGGATGGAAATGTAAACAGGGTCCTTAGCCGAATTTACGGCATTGACACCCCGGTGGACAGCTCCGTGGGAAAAAAGGAAATTTCACGCCTGGCATCCAAACTCCTGGATCCTGATGACCCGGGTAGATTCAATCAGGCCATGATGAACTTTGGCGCTACCCATTGCCTGCCCTCTTCGCCCCTTTGTGCAAGCTGCCCGTTTAAAGAGGATTGCGTCGCCCTGACTTTGGGAAAAATTTCCCTGCTGCCCGTAAAATCCGCTAAAAAACCTGTAAGGGAGAACTTCCTTCATTATTTCCTGCTCTTTGATCCCCGGGGAAATGTCGTGCTCAGACAGCGGAGTGGAAGCGGCATTTGGAAGCATCTTTTCGAAACGCCCGGTATCGAGACACAGGAGGACCGCGATTTGCCCTTCAACAAAATTAAAGAAGAACTAAAGGCCGCGGGGGTCACTATGCCGGGCATGAAATTGATAAACACGGCGAAATATTCTCACCGCCTCACCCATATCCAACTGAGGATAAGATTTTACCTGATCCAATGCGACCGGAAACTATCGCTTTTAAATATTCCTGAACATATCTTGGTGAATATGAAAAACTTGCAGAATTTTGCCTTTCCTAAGATTATTCGCTTATATTTAGACCAAATTAAAGATAAAATTCATGCTGAACAAAGTGATGCTGATTGGAAATCTGGGAAAAGACCCTGAAATCAAAACCACGGAAAGTGGTGTTCCCCGAGCCCATTTCACCCTTGCGACGAACGAGACTTATAAGGACCGGAACGGACAGATTCAAAAAAATACGGAATGGCATGATATTGTACTCTGGCGTGGCCTGGCTGACCGTGCAAAATACCTGAGAAAAGGAATGCTGATTTACCTTGAAGGCAAACTGAGTCACCGCAAATGGACTGACCGCGAAGGCAAGGACCATTACTCCACCGAAGTCGCCGTGGATGTGCTTCGGATCCTGGAAAAATTGCCTCATCAGGGTGGCCAAACCGCTCATTCCTCCGGACAGTCCGGAAGAAAAGATGACGAAGGACATAACGATGTGGATTTCAACAATGGACCAGAAACCGAATCCGGCCTTTGACCCTTTTTATCACGAAACAGCTTTGATTGGAACCTTCTGAACCTTATTCGGGTCTTTTTTTGACCGGCATTTATTTGCTTGAGGCGGGTCCGTTTACGGACCTGTTGCTCTTTGTATGTCTTTGTTGCCTGATCTTTCTGTCAGGCATGTTCAGCGGGTCGGAGGTTGCCTACATGTCCCTGTCGCCATCAGACCTGGAAGACCTCGAGGAGGAAAACAGCGAAGTTACAAACCTCGTTTTGCGGTTTAGAAGCCACAGCAAAGGATTTATAGCGCTGATTTTGGTATGCAATACCTTTGCAAACATACTGATCGCCCTGGTTCTGGAGAATCTGCTTTCCCGTAACATTCCACCGGAAAGTTATTTGGCTTTTTCCGAATGGCTGTTAAGCAGCCTGGGCCTTTCAGACCTCGATGCAACTCAATTAAGCACCTTTATTAATTTCCTGATCGCAGTCTTGGGTGCAACTTTTATCATTATTCTTTTCGGCGAGATCATGCCCAAGATTTACAGCCAGGTAAACAATGTCCGATTCGCAAAATCTGTGGTTTATCCTCTTCGCTTTCTGGATTTTATATTTTACCCGCTCACATATCCCCTGGTAGGATTAAGTACCCTGGTCGAAAGAAGATTGCTGGAAAAACGACTGGGGGTCTCAACCACCGCCAGAGAGGATTTGGATGCGGCCATCGATCTGGCTGTCAGCGATGGTATGGATTCCGCCGGCCAGGTAGAAATGCTCAAGGGAATCATAAAATTCAACGATGTTTCCGTTTCACAGGTGATGACCACGCGTACTTCAGTCTGCGGCATTGAGATCACCGCCGCCTTTGATGAGGTCATTCGAATCGTGATGGAAAACTCCTATTCCAGATTTCCTGTTTTTTTGGACGACTTCGACAAAATATCCGGCATCCTGTATGCCAAAGACCTTTTGGGCCACCTTCAGGAAAAACCGGATTTCGAGTGGCAAAGCCTGATCCGTTCCAACCTGCTCTATGTGCCGGAAACCCGTAAAATTCACGATCTGTTGAATGATTTTCAGGTTAAGAAACTGCATATGGCCATCGTGGTGGATGAGTACGGAGGCACCAGCGGGATCGTAACGCTGGAAGATATCATGGAAGAAATCGTAGGTGAAATAAAGGATGAGTTTGATGACCAGTTTGACCTGAATTACACAAGACTGGACTCTCATAATTTTATCTTTGACGGAAAGACCCTGATCAACGATATGTGTCGCGTTTTGGGAAAAGACATCTATGAAATGGACGATGTAAGAGGCGCTGCCGACAGCATTGCCGGTTTGATTCTGGAGCAGACCGGGGAAATGCCCAAAAGAGATCAGGAGATTCACATACAGAATCTGAAATTCAAAGTGATCTCTGTCAATAAAAGACGCATCGAAAAAATCCAGATCACAGTAATTTAAAGCTTTTAGAGATGTCCCCCGAAAGAAATATTTTTGGATATGCTGCAGCCTTTCTCTTAATTTCTGCCTTCTGTTTTTGGGGACTCTCTTGCGGGGATCCGCATTATTCCCCCAAACCCCGCACCTACCCCAGAATCGACTTTCCGGAAAGGAAATACGAAGCATATTCCCGCCTGAGCTGTCCTTTTTCCTTTCAAAAACCAGTCTACGCAGAGGTGTTGCTCGATTCCACTTATTTTGACGAAAAGGCTCCGAGCGATTGCTGGTTCAACCTGAATTTTCAGGGCCTCAATGCCAACCTTTATTGTTCCTACCAGGCCCTTGCCACCAAGAGCGATCTTGAAAAATACATCAATGAGTCCTTTCGGCTGGTTCGGGAACACCACATCAAAGCCGATTACATAGACGAACTTCCCTATTCGCGGGATAACCGGGTTTTTGGTGTAATGTTTAATCTGGAGGGACCTTCAGCCTCTTCCTTCCAGTTTTATCTGACTGACTCTTCCCGCCATTTCCTGAGAGGATCCCTTTATTTCAACACACAGGTTAGGCCGGATTCCCTTGCTCCATTTTATGAATTCCTGAAATACGACATCCTGGAAATAGTCAATTCTTTAGAATGGAAGGATTGAGTCGAAGGAATCAGGCCTTCAATCTTTATGCTTAAATATTTCATTTTGTATATCTTTGCCGCCTGTCTGATGACTTTGCGTTTTTTGGCGCATTCTGTTGTTCCAGTCAGACATTCGGGGCGTAGCGCAGCTTGGTAGCGCACCAGCATGGGGTGCTGGG
>CAYXKO010000011.1:0-19864 GCA_964465435.1 uncultured Saprospiraceae bacterium
CATGCATTATGGGCACATACCAATACGGAAACAGGTTGAAAAACTGTTCTGCCTTCGTGAGTAGCCAGGATTTTTGAAACCAGGAGTGCAGGAAAGAACAAGATCCACACAACTATCAGAAGCACAGAGGATAATGTAAAAATTACTTCCGGAAGGTACAATGCAACTGATTTAAATTATTTAGTTAATAAAATTATATATTAATATTATTATTTATATATTTGCGGTTATTATTAAGCTCGATATGCGTATATACATGAAATTTTTTCAAGGATTAATTCTAATGGGATTTACTGTATGGCTCCAACCTGTGATTTCACAGATGAGCTTCGAGGGACAAACCATATTTGGTTTTGAATGGATCAACAAAGACCAAAAATATTACAAATTTCAACTGGCAGAGGATGGATTGTACAGACTGAGCTATCAGGACCTTAAAAATGCAGGAATTCCGCTACAAGATATAAAGGGAGGCCAATACCAAATAATTAAATTGGGTCGGGAAATACCCATCTTCGTTTCCAGTGATGAGGTATTCGGGCCCAATGATTACATAGAGTTTATGGGACAAAGGAATAGGTCTGAATTAGATCAGGTCCTTTTTCCGGGAGGGCATAGGCCGATTAATAGCGAATACAGCATGTTCACGGACAGCACTGCCTATTTTCTCAGCTGGTCAGATAAGCTTTCAACAAGCAGATTTCAGGTTATTCCCAACGATCTGAGTAATCCTTTACCCAAAGATCAGTACTATATCAAGAAGATAGTTCAACACTTTTCTGAGTTTCCGACGAAAAGAAGTTTTGGTTATCAGAACGCACAGAAAATGCCTGATTTCGACGAAGGACAAGGATATGGCACCAGTTATTTTTCAAGCAGAGAATTTAATTTGCAGTTTGACCATATCCACCCTCAAGGTCCTAAAGCACAAATCAGTTGCACGGTGTTAGGATTTGGAGAAGATTTTTCAGCACACAAGGCTAGCTTTTATATCGATAACGTTGAGAAGGGCTTCATAACCTTTGCTGGTTACAAGGTCCGGGATGGGCTTGTGGATCTTTTTGCAGATGAACTCAAGCCAAACATGACTTTTAAGGTTCTTGCCAATGGAAATCCGGACGACAGGCTAAGTCTATCGGTTCTTAAGTATGAATATCCGGCTGAGTTCAATTTTGATAATGCGAGTTATAGCAGTTTTTACATTCCCGCATCGGTCATTAGGAAAAATCTGGAGATAGGTAATTTTGACGGCGGAGAGGAACTGACTTTGTATGATCTTACAAACCGGTTAAAAATTACGGGAAGCAAGGAATCTTCGGGAATTTACCGGTTTACCATACCTCCTTCGGCTGAAGAGAGACAAATTGTTTTGATCGCACAAAAAGCCATCAGAAAGGCGGGCCCATTAAAAGAGATCCTGTTTAAAAAACCGCTTGTTGCAGATTACAATTATATTATTCTCACGTCCCAGAAGTTTATGGATGCCGGCGCTGTGAAGGAATATGAAACCTACCGGTCAAGTACTCAAGGAGGTTCATACAAAGTAGTCATAGTTGCCGTGGAAGATATCTATGATCTTTTTGGATTTGGGATAAAGGGACATTCGATCGCAATCCGAAATTTTTTCCAGTATACCAGGCAGGTATGGCCGGGAGTCAAACACGCGCTCATCATTGGCAAGGGCCTGGAGTATAAATCCTATCGCAAAAGCGGAAACGATGAGTTGAATTTTGTTCCCACATATAGTATGCCTGCAGCGGATTATATGCTGGTTTCAGACTCAAGCCGCACTCCTTTTTATGCTCTGGGCAGAATACCCGTTATCAATGACTTCGAGCTTAAAGTTTACCTGGATAAGGTTAAGGAGCATGAATCTTACCTTAACGGAAAGCAGCAAAGCATTTCAGACAAGGAATGGATCAAAAAGGTAGTACATCTGTCCGGAGGTGACCCAAGCCTTTTTACTACCATTTCCACACAATTAGCATCAATGGAGAGAGAAATTGAAAACAACTCCTTTGGAGCAGACGTGGAGACGTTTTATAAACAAAGTTCCAACCCCATCGAGGTCTCCAATTCAGACAAACTAAAATCAAGGATTGACAATGGAGTGTCAATAATTTCCTTTATGGGACATTCTGTAGCCTTTAGACTGGATTTCAATCTGGAGAATATTTCCAGTTATCAGAATAAGGGAAAATATCATGTTTTTATGGCCATGGGTTGTTATGCTGGCCAGATGTTTGAACCTATGCGCTCTATTAGCGAGATGCACAATCTTGCACAAGACAGAGGCTCAATTGTGTACCTTGCAAATTCTACTGCGGGTCTGCCATACATTTTGAGTGTATACGGAACAGAATTTTACAAGCAGATCGGACAGGACCTATATGGTAAATCCATTGGTGAGGCGGTAAAGGCAGCCAATATTGCCATGATTGAAGAATATAACTCTTCCAAAAACGAAGCCATTGCACATCAGGCCTTGTCTACCAGTTACAACGGAGACCCGGCCATTCGGTTGCTTAGTGCTGAATTTCCTGACTTTACTCCGGATGCAGGCACCGCATCCACACAACCATCTCTATTGTATGCGGACAAGGGCCAGTTTGATTTTGAAATAGATCTCGTTAATCTTGGAAAAGCCATATCGGACAGCATTCAGGTAGAAATAAGCAATGAGGATCCGGCTGGTCATCTGACCAGGGTATTCGATGGAAAGGTATCATCGCCGACACTCAGGTCCCGTCACAGTTTCAGCATTCCCATAAGTCCCGGATCACAACCGGGATTCTACAAACTCCACCTGAAGGTGGATTCTGACAACGAAGTGATCGAACATCCCCGGCCGGAGGCCGAAGAAAATAATGTACTGATGGCAGCCAATGGAGAGACCGGTTTCCGCTATTATCTCCTGGGCAACGAAGTCAGACCCTTGTACCCAAGCGAATTTGCCATTGTGGGCACAGACAGGATCACTCTCGTTGCCAGTGCCGGCAATATGATTGCCCCCAAGAGACGCTATTACTTTGAGCTGGATACGACCGGATATTTCAACAGTCCGCTGAAAAGGGAATCGGTTGTCGATCAGCCGGGAGGTGTCATCAGCTGGACCCCGGAAATTGGACTTTCTCCCGATAGGGTTTATTACTGGAGAGTTCGACCCGACAGCTCGGGTTTAGGTGTTTTGGCGTGGAGGGAAAGTTCATTTATTTATCTGCCGGGCAAGGGTGGAGGATGGAACCAATCTCATTTTTTTCAGGACCGGAAAAATAAGTTTGAGCAGATGCAGATCCAGGAGCCGGACCGAAGACTGGCTTTCAGGGAGGCTTTGGAAGATTTTCGCGTTTTTCTGGCAGCCACCACACCCGGCACATTTCTCAGGCCTAAGATCTTTTACAGAGGCAGTGTGGAAATGGACTATAATCATTTTATCTTCAATAACAACATCAGTGGAATACTGGTCTCAGTATTTAATCCGCTCGATGGCAACCTTTGGGTTAACCAAACCGGTGGGGATTTTGGAAGTTTCAATCAGCCCGGTTTTGCAGGCAATAAGTTCTTTCTGTTTCCGACAGAGACCGCGGCACAAAGAGAAGCATTGATGAGCTTTCTGGATCAAGACGTACCCAATGATGCCGTCGTAAGCATCATGACCCTGGTTCAGCAGAATAAATCTTTTTTCCCGGAGCTGTGGGAAAATGATGGAAGCAGAAATCTTTATGCTACTTTTAAAAAATATGGGTCTTCACAAGTTGACTTGCTGAAGCAAAATGGAAGCATTCCCTATATTTTTATTTTTCGCAAAGGCAGACCGGATTATATGCCCAGGGAAAAATTCGGGGATCTTGTTTCTGAGATCGACCTGTCTCATTTTGTACCGATCCGCTTTACCCAGGGCAAGTTGAATTCTCTTGATTTTGGTCCAGTGCGTAGCTGGGACAGATGCCTGTGGGACTTTACAGAGTTTGATCCTTCCACGGAAGATCTGGCATTGAATGTCATTGGTATCAAGTCCGATGAATCTGAAGAAACTCTTTTCCAAAATGTTCTTCAAAAGGAAATAGATCTGAAACAGCTCGATGCGCAGCAATATCCCAGATTGAGGCTCCAGTGGACCACAAGCGATGCATCCATGCGCACGAGTCCGCAAAAAACTTACTGGAGGGTGCTTTACGAAGGCCTTCCGGATGTAGCCATTGATCAAAGTCAGGGGTTTATAAAAAGTCAGGATACCTTAAATCAGGGGGAGATATTCCGTCTCGAGATCATGGCGCATAATCTCAGTATTTATGACATGGATAGCCTGTTGGTTCGGTTTACCATCGAGGGTCCCAACAATAGCCGCGAACAGGTATATGCCAGGTTGTCCCAGGTCCTGGCGGGTAAATCAATTCGCGTTCCTTTTGCTAAATCCACTTCCAGGCAGATTGGCGCATATCGCGTATTTGTCGAGCTCAATCCCGATAAGGATCAGCCCGAACTATATCTTTTTAACAATATTGGAATTGTTGATTATTTCGTAATCAGGGACCGTCGCAGACCCAGACTCTTCCTGAGGTTTGATGGAAGGGAGATACAGGACGGGGACATGGTTTCCGCCTGTCCAAGGATTGAGCTGAGTTTGCGAGATGAAAACCAAGCCTATCTACTTGACGACACTTCCCTGTTTAACATTTCTATACGATATCCCGACAGAGTGGTACGTCCGATATTTTTTGTTCAGAGCAACGTCCGGTTCATCCCTGCGAATTCAGTAACAGACAACGAGGCAAAGGTTATTATAGACGCGGTCTTTGAACAGGAAGGGACCTACGATCTGATAGTCAGGGCCCGCGATCCGAATGGAAATCCGGTTTCGGAAGATGACTTTATTATCAGTTTCAAGGTTAAAAAGAAAAGTGCCAGCCCAATATTATTTAATTATCCCAATCCATTTAGCATCAGCACCAGGTTTATATATACACTTGCTGATTCGGTTCCTTCTAATTACAAGTTGCAAATAGTCAATGTATCCGGCACGGTTGTAAGAGAACTGAATCATAAGGAACTTGGACCGCTGAAACAGGGTACCCACAAGATGGAATCCGAATACGACGGAACCGATGCGCTGGGCTTCCCATTGCCCGATGGCATTTATATCTACAGGCTCATCAGCACGGATGAACAGGGTAAGATGATCGAACATCCTGATCAAAGTACCAGAGAATATTTTAGGAATAGCAACGGTAAAATGGTGATCATCCGATAGCAGAGTTCAGGGAGTTTGAACACATATGTGGTATAACTTTATGGCGTCCAGAAAAAACTTGCTCGTCCAGTTTACACAACGAAATGGGAAATAAGAGCCATAAACCGGAACAGAGGCCGGAAAGGCTCCGTGCAGGCCGGGATTGCGAGAGACTATTTGAGAGGAGCACAAGTCCTCCAGGAGGCGTATTCCAGATTCCAGAAACACAGTGTTTGAGCGTTTAAGATATGCCTTGAACATCAGGGCAGAAAATTGCGCCTCTCCAGTCAGGCAGCGATAGGAGTATATTCTCTGACCTGAAGGGGAAATTTCTGCCCAAAGTCTGCCGCGTTTCAGATATTCCAATGCGCTTTGCTCCAGCATGCTCAGACTGGATTCCAGGATATCCATGCGGTCCAGAATCCCGGCCGACTCCCAAAAGCCTTCCAGGGCATACGCGATCGTATGCGAGAGCGAGTTTTGGCCAGGCTTGAAATTGCAGGGTTCAAAATAAAGTAGATCTTTTTTGCACGACCAGAGTAAATTCAGACTTTTCAACAAAACCGGGTAGCGGCTGTCGTTTACCGCAAGATCCAGCAAAGGCCAGATGGCCCGGCTGTAATATGCGGGAAAGTGGCCTTCCGAATACAGACCCCGGGTCCAGCGACCATTCTGATCGATTTGTGACAGCAACCAGTTTGTGGCTTTATCCATGGCAGTCCTGATAGGATCATCAGGCTGTTTTTGCAGGATGGCACGAAAGCCAAAAAGGATCTGTGCCGTGTTAAATGAGCTGGCTTGCCTGAATTCAATTCCTGAATGAAAATAACCTTCCTCACTTTGGACTTCCGCAAGCCAATGGCCTGTGTCCATGGCCGCCCCGAGGGCCCAGGTGTTTTCCGAATCATTGTCCAGGAGGTTTTCAATCAGATAGCCACTTGTTTCTGCATAGGGCTTTGTCCAGGCCAGGGCATCGGGCAGAAACATCCACCGGCTGTGGCAGAATCCCTTTCTTTTGGCAGACTGGTGTGCTTGCCGTAGCCAGGCCCGCGCTTTTATTTCAGCGGAATGGAATTTTGTTGCACTGGAATTGACTAAATCCATAGTGAATGAAGTTTCTTTAGAAAACGCGAAGAGTACCAACCCCCGTAACAATAGGAGAAGGTCTCCGCGTCAAAGGACTTAAATCGTTGCATAATGCCGGTTTGCAGGGATCCGTCAAAATGAAAATCACAATTATTTTCCAGGGCAAGACAGATACCCTGCCAGATGAGGGCTGTGTTGGCGCTCCTGCTTTTGTGGTGTTTATTGATCAGGTTTATGAGCAGGTACCAGGAGTTGCCCGACCGAATGAAAACTCCGGCAGCAAAGTTCGCAGGTTCCTTTACGGCACTGACAAGGGCAACCGAATCATCCTGTGAAAATTCGCTTAGGATGTTTTGAAGTTTATTCAAATCCATTCCGGTTTTTGAGTAGTATGGGTCTTGTCCCAGTAATGTCCCAATTTCATCAAGATTTCCGGGGCGAACGGAAATTCCCTCAGCTTCTGCGTGGTACAAATGATTTCGCGCATTGCGGAATATGGATTGTCTTAAATGCTCAAGCTTCCTGTTTCCCGGTATCCAGGCGCTGCAGGCAAACATGAACCGGGAGTTTTTAAGGGAAGCTGCGGGGGCATGGAGAAGGTTTTTGTGAAATTTGACCTGAACATATTTGTAATCCCTTGTTTTTTGTCGCAATTCCTGCAACAGATGGACTTCCTTTTCAAAGGCTGCATACTCGCCGGTCGTTTCGGCTCCATGCAGGACAATGAGATTATATGGGGTATAGGAGGGCGTCAACAAGACTTTGCCTGCCCAAAGCTTAAGTTCGACAAAAACCGCACGCAGCAGGCTACCTTTGTACTCCAGCCTGAATTCCACCACATTTTTTCCGGGATGGATTAATCCAGCCCACATCCTGCTGCAAAAGAAGTCAGATTCTTTTTCTGGAATATTGGAGGGCATGGATCTTCAGTTGTTGGTTCTGCTCAAAGATATAATATTCGGTTATTTTTGTCTGTTTAAAACCAACTCTTGGATTCAGCCAGCACGCAAATAAATTTAACATTCAGATGGCAGTTCCTGTCCTCTGTTTTTGTGACCTTGCTGCAGCTGATCGCTTTGGTCCTCCTGGGCAGATATTTGGATTTCAAGGAACTAGGAGCTTATGCCCTCTTTCAGATCATTTTCAGATTTGCAATATTTGTTTTTGAGCCGGGTATGTTTTTCAGCCTGGTCCAGAGGCATGAATATGGCAGCCTTTTGGTCAAAAGATTACTGGAGAGGCAGCTGGTCTATTTGGGACTCTGTTTGATCCTGTTTGCTGTGCTTTTTATTCTGGACCCGAACAGGGACCTAAACAGGATCATCCTGCCCGGATTCATATTGCTCCTTGTGATCGGGCTGGGCGCTCTTCCCCATAACAAGCTCATTCTGATGGGAAAGCAACGGGAGATCGCCTGGATTCAGGCCCTGTCTTATCTGGGTGAGTTTCTGTGGATCATAGGAATGGTGACTTTTGTGGAACCCTTATGGGTTTTTATGTTTGGATTGCTCATCCGTTATTTCCTGTTCTATGGCTTGTGTTTTGCCATGTCGTTTGGAAAGGTGATGGATGTTCCGTCAGCCGTTTTGGCAGAAATGGACACCCGGCATATCAAACCTGCCAGGGATCAGATGCTTTCGCAATTACTGAGCTTTCTGCAAGGCCAGTACGATACACTCCTGATTTCAGGACTATTTGGAATGAATGTCCTGGGACCCTATAACCTGGCTACGGAATACAGCTATCTGGCTTTTTCAAAGATCAATCCGCTTTTTCACAAAGCCTATTTTCCCGCACTGAGCAAAGCAATCCGATGGGGAAGTGATGCAATTGACATCATGAGAAAAAATCTGGCAAGTTATCTGCTCGTCATGGTTTGTATCTATATTTTACTTTGGACCAACCGCGAAGGCTTGCTGTCGATGGCCTACCCGGACAAGAGTGATGAGTTGGCAAGGATGTCGGGATTTATCCTGGTTGTTGCTTTGATCAAGGCGGTGAACAATGTGCTTACGGGATATTTGCTTGCCTATGGAGCATCCCGCTGGATCCTGAGATGGAATCTGGTGCTGACCCTCGTGAATTATCTGGTATGTGCCGTGTTCTGGTGGATGGAGTTGCCCCTTGGTTTTTTCCTGGCTTTCGCCATAGGATATTCACTTTTTTTCATGCTGGCTGGCGCATATTTTTTACAAAGGGTATGCATGAAAGGAGAGACATTATTGGACCGCGATGTTATACTGGTTATACTAAGCACGGTGCCTGTCTTTTTGGCTTGCGTCCTGATTGTCCGTTTCTCACAGGGGCCAATATGGTCTTTGTTGATTTCGGTCTTTGCTACGTTCGCGATCGTTGGATTGCTGCAAAGGCAAAGGGTTTCTGACCTGTTGAGATTAAAAATAGTCAAATGACGGATTTTCTATTTTTGAGCGGAGCTGATTTACCTGGTGATGCAGGATCTGAAGAGTCGGAGCGGTCGGAGATTTTTGTCAATTCAAGATTAAAAAAAACCAGGCTGGGCAAGGGCATTCATATATACAGAAGCACGGAAGAATACGACATTTATCTGGTCGGTAATCCGGTTCTGAAGAAGGGTTTTGAATCGGTATGGAACACCCTTGATCCAGAGCGTATTCTTGCCGACCCGAAAAGAATCTTATTGTTTTATCAACAGCTCAGCGGCATATGTGGAATTTTGATTGTTTGGCACGCTGTAAGGAAATTGATTTTTGTTTCTGACCCTTTGGGATTGATGCCTGTCTATATTTATCAGCATGGAAATATTTCTGCCTTGTTCTCAAAGCCCGGTGACCTTGCCTCCATGGGCCAATTGCGGCTCAGTTGGGATGAGGACGCTATTCAAAGCTATGTTTGCAATGGCCACTTTATCAATCACGGTAGTTGGTGGAAAGAGGTAAAGCGGGTGAAAGCCTCATCGGTTCTCCTGTTTGATGAAAGCAGTGGAACCTGGAGTGATCACCGGTACTGGAGTTGGAAGGAACTTGTCCCCACAAATCAGGACCGAAAAGAATTCCGGGAGGAAAGCAGGGATATTTTTCATCGGCACATCAGGGAGCTGGAGGTAGAAAAGCACAAGACCGGAGTAGCTTTAAGCGGAGGCCGCGACAGCCGATGGCTATTTTTTGTAACGAACCAATATCACAGGTGCGGTTCTTTTAGTTTTGGCATTGAGTCTAGCCCCGATCTGGAGATCGCAAAAAGTTATGCAAATCTCTCAGGAACCAGTCATCAGGAGTTCAGACTCAGATACGAAAACTGGTATGAGGAAAGGGTGTCATCCTTTCTCTCTGCAGGTGGCATGTTAACGCTGGACCATTTTCATGAGGGTGCCATTCACAGTCAATTGTCCGGTAGTTATGATGCGGTTTTCACCGGTTTTTTTGGTGGATTCTCTCCGCGGAAGGGATATGTCAGGCTATCAGATGATTCAGCAAGATCTGCCTTTGCTTTTTTTCCGGAGGACGGATCCTGGCAGGATGATTTTTACAATGATGACAGCCTTCATTCTTATCTCATTGATCAGAAAATGACAAATTTGGCAGCCCACCATCTGTACCAACTTTCCAGGCATTTCAGTCTCGCCACGCCTTTTTACCACATGGAATGGATCATGCATTTTTATGCAAGGAATCAGGGGTATTGGCAAGAACAATACGATTACACAAAGACCATCGCGGATGACCTGCCCGATGTTCTTTCCTCTTTGCCCTGGCAAAAGACCGGGTTTCCTTTAAACGCAGTGGCACTGAATACGTTTTGGACCACAACAGGCATGAATTACTTATCCGACAAGATCAGAGCCATTTTCGGACAGAATCGTTCAATGTACGATTATACAAGGATAAAGCAGGTAGTAAAGAATAAAATTGATGAAAGATCCGGTCCGGATGTTCTTCCGGTCCCCTGCTATAAAGGTGCATCTGTCCGGGAGCAAATTCATCTCCTGTCGGCACTTACCTGGATGGAGCATGTACGTAAAATAAGGAGTACATAATGATCCGCGTCCTGCATTTTGTCGATTATTTTCTTCCGGAGACGATGAACTGGATACAGAGGCTTGTGGAATGCACGGGACCGGAATACGAACATCACTTTTGTGCAAAGTATTATCACCCTTCATTTGAAAGCGATGTCCGTCTTTGGACCCAAACGGGATGGGCATCTCCCTATCCGGTTCCATTGGGTCGCAAAATCATGGCGAAAGGATTGTCATACCTCAGAAGACGGGGACTCGAATCCAAAATAAGGAAAGAAAAAATAGACATTTTCCATTTTCACTTTGGACATGTCGCCCTGGAATACATGGATCTGATCAAAACTTTTGGGGACAGGTCAGTGGTTTCATTGTATGGGTTTGATTACGAATTCCTGGTATTCAAAAAACCTGAGGTGAAAAGGAAATATAAGGAAATGGCTTCAATGGGCGTTTTGTTTGTGACCGAAGGGAACTACAGCAGCAAGTTATTGGAATCATACAACATACCCGCAAGCCGGATCAGGAAGGTACATATGTTGTTCCATCCGGGAAAAAGCAATAAAATAAAACCCTTGGGTTTTCCCTTGATTTTGTTTCAGGCAGCGAGCTATTCTGAGAAGAAAGGACAGGATGTATTGTTGAAGGCACTGGGGCATTGTCGAAACAGGGACAGATTCAGATTGGTCCTGCATGGCGAAATAGCGGACCCCGAATACTTCAGTTATTTGAAGGAGATCATAAACAGATATGATCTAAGGAATGTGTCCTTGGGGCCCAAGATCAGTCCTGTCAAGTATTTTCGCATGCTGGGTGAAAGTCATTTCATTTGCAATTTGAGCAGGCGCAGTAAACTTCACGATACGGAAGGTGGAATTCCGGTATTGCTCAAGGATGCCCTATGCGCTTCAAAGCCTGTATTAAGCACCTTTCATTGCGACATACCGGATACCATAGTACATGGATATAACGGATTTTTGTTTCAGGAGGATGAAGACAGGGCAGTCACCGGATGTCTGGATTACCTTGGAGGAATAAGCCCCAATGAATATGCCGGTCTGTCATTCAGGGCCGGGGAATCAGTAAGACTAAAGCTTAATTCCGGCATAACCGCCGGCGAATTGGAGGATGTTTACCGTTTGCGGATATGAGAAAGGTCATTTTGCTAAATCCATGGTGTACCACTGTCCGCAATCCCAGGACATTGCGAATGGAAGTGCTGAGAACATCCCTGGAGGGTATTAGTACTGTCCAGGTTTTGTGCTGCCGGACAGGAACGGCGAAGGGGAATGGAAGCGGTGTTAAATCGGAATTGTCCCAAATAAGCAAGTTAAAGAAACGGATATGGGCCCACAGTAAGGATATTTTGAAAAAAATCGCTTTTCCTGATCCATATGTCCTGGATAGCCTGGGCCTGTTGTTTAAACTTAGGACTTGCAAGGACAGCGGTAAAGTCTGCGTAATCAGCTTTTCCCCGGCATTCAGCACCCACCTGGCTGCCTGGATATTCAGGAGGTTTCATCCGAATTCCTACTGGATAGCGGATGTGGGGGATCTATATTTTGGAAATCCGGTATCCGGTCTTTTTCCGGTCTTTCATCCGCTCCAAAGAAGGCTTCAGAAATTCTTATTAAATGGAGCGGACCATTTGGTGTTCAATTCAAAGGCCATCCGGAATAAATTCATAATTGAAAGTAATTTGGACCAGGAAATTTGCAGCCTGATTTACAATGGAAGTTCGGTGGACTTTTCGGGACTCGCTGCGGACAAGCATTCTGAAATAAACTTTTTTTATGCAGGAAGTACCTACGCAGGATTGAGAGATGGTGTTTGGGAAATGAATATTTTGTCAGACCTCATCGGCATATTGCAAAGCAAGGGGCATCCCTCAAAAATGACCCTGGCAGGTAATCAATGCGATCAGCTGGTCAGGAATTATTCTGGCAATGAACAGATCCAAATCATGAGCCCTCTTGACAAGGACGAATTGATACAATTATACCGGCGGACTGATTTTTTGGTCAATTTCTCCAATGGATCCTATCCCGGCTTGCCAAGTAAATTAAGTGAATACAGGGCATCCGGCCTGCCTATTGTTTGTTTCGCCACAACCCAAGAGGAAGCGGCAGTGAGCTACCTGGTTGATTATGCACCCTGTTTTATTTTTCTGGCAGGAAGTAGCGCGGTGGATGAACTTGCGGAATTTATTTTGAATCATCGTGGAAGGGGCATTCAGGCAAACAATACGGAAAATCAGCGGATCCGTTCCCAATGGATCGAATTGGTGTCCGGTATAGAAAAAGTCTGAACCCTATTGTAAAAGGATAATTTATTTAATATTTGCCGGAAAATCCCGTCCATGGAAATCGACATCACATCCAAACTCCCTTCTGCAGGGGTATCTGTATTTGCGCGCATGACGGCCATGGCCAACGAATATAATGCGATCAACCTGGCGCAGGGATTCCCGGATTTTAATCCTCCCCCGGAATTGGTGGAGTACCTGCACGAAGCCGCCTTGACCGGAATGAACCAGTATGCGTCCATGCCAGGTTTGCTGAGTCTGCGGGAGCAGGTATGCAGAAGGCTTGAGGGGCGGTATGCTTTTGTCGCAGATCCTGATCACGAGGTCACCATCACAGCCGGTGCAACGCAGGCGCTGTTTACGATTCTCAGCGCTTTTGTGAGACCGGGAGACAAAGTGCTCATCTTCGAGCCTGCCTATGATTCCTATGCCCCTGCCGTGTTATCAAACGGAGGTATTCCTGAATTCATTCGCCTGGAGGCCCCGGCATTCCGGATTCCCATGGACGAACTGGAGGACAGACTTAAAAAGGAAAAATACAGGTTGATCCTGATCAACAATCCGCACAATCCCTGTGGCAGCATTCTGTCAAGGGACGATCTTCATCGCATCGGAGAAATTACAGCTTCGAGCGACAGCATTTTGGTTTGGGATGAAGTCTACGACTATCTGGTTTTCGATCACAAGGAGCACTGCAGCGCCCTGCAGGATGCCAGTATCATGGACCGAAGCATAGTGGTTTTTTCAATGGGCAAAACCCTGCACAATACCGGCTGGAAGATCGGTTATACGGTTGCGAGACCCTATCTCACCAGAGAGATCAGGAAACTCCATCAATTCACTGTTTTCTCTGTGAATACACCCGCGCAGGCTGCCACGGCGAAATTCATGGAGATGCAGCCTGATTTTTTTGCTGAGCTCACCATGTTTTATCAACAGAAGAGAGATTATTTTCTGGAGGAGGTTTCGGGAGGGCCTTTTGATTTTTTTGTTCCGGAAGGAAGTTATTTTGCTTTGGCCGATTACTCTGGCTGGTATGAAGGCGATGATGAATCAGCAGCTGCCAAGCTGGTCAGGGAGCTGGGCGTTGCGGCCATACCGATTTCCGCATTTTACCACGATGGTTACGACCCGCGCCTGCTCAGATTTTGCTTTGCCAAGAAGGAGGAAACCCTGAAAGCCGCGGCTTTAAGATTGGCCGGACATCATGATCCAACAGCCCCTCTTTAATTCAGTCTTAAAAATATACGGTGATCAGGGATTCTGTCTTACCAGAATTTCCCTGGTAAGTTCAAATCCCAGGCGGATGGTTTTTTTATGAACGTCAGTCAGCTCAAGGGACTTGTCAAAATGCGTATAGCCGGAGACGGTAAATACGGAACCCGGCCGGATGCCGAGTGTATCCAGATGTCTCAGAAACTCCGGGTCTGCCGTCCGGACACCCAGCACGGATATTTCAGCACCTTTTGTTTTTACATTGGACAGGGCTGTCTGGGCTCTGTAGGTGAAGCTGCCATTTTGATTGGGGATGGGGTCTCCGTGTGGGTCAAATTTTGGGTAGCCCAGGAAGGCTTCCAGCCGGTTGATCAGTTCATCAGAACGAACGTGCTCCAGCTGCTCAGCCATATCATGGATCTCATCCCAGGGAAAATGCAGTGAGTCGTGCAGGAAGACCTCCCAGATCCTGTGTTTCCGGATCAGCTGCAGGGCCAGTTTCATGCCTTCTTTGGACAGGCTTACCCCCCTGTATTTTTCATAATGGATCAGTCCCTTGTCGGATAGTTTGCGGATCATGTCCGTAACCGAGGCGGCACTGGTCCCCAGCTCGGCCGCAATCCCGTTCGTAGAACTATTTTGTTCGCCCGTTCGTTCTGAGATCTTGTAAATGGCCTTCAGGTAATTTTCCTCTGTCGGTGAAAGGATCATGAAAAAATCTTTAGGCAAAGTTAAAAGGACTTTCAAACAAGCTTAAAATGAATTCAGATTATCAAACTTTGAGCAGGATCATCAGGCATCGCAGGTCTGTCTATCCGCAACAATTTGTTCCCGGTTCGATTCCGGAGGAATTGGTGGACGGTTTGATCAGCAATGCCTGCTGGGCGCCCAACCATAAGAAAACGGAACCCTGGCGTTTTGTGCGGATCAGGGGCGAAAAACTGAAGGACCTTTCGGCCTTTCTGTCTGACTTTTACCGGGAAAACACCCCTGCAGAGAAATTCTCCGAGTTAAAATGGAAAAAGGCAGGAGAGCGACCCCTGCAAAGTGCCTATGTCCTGGCCCTGTGCCTGGAGCGCAGCCCCGGGGAACTGATCCCTGCCTGGGAGGAGACCGCCGCACTGGCTTGTGCGGTCCAGAATCTCTGGTTGGCTTGTTCTGCCCTGGGGATTGGGGCATATTGGAGTACGCCGGAGGCTATTCGTTCCCTGGGCAGGCTTTTTGACCCGTCCGGAAAAGAGGAATGCCTGGGCTTGTTTTACATGGGATGGGCGCCGGCCGAGGTACCCGATTCCAGCAGAAGACCGGTCGAAGAGGTGTCGAGGTTCTGGTAGACAAGGCCTGCCCGAGTAAGAATTTTGATTTTCGGATGCGCGGGTTGGGAATGTAAGGGAAAAGGTAAATGGATTATAAGGTTTGACCGGTATCAGGAACCCACCCGGGACCGGGAAGTGGATTCCATTGATCCGGGGACGCTTGGCTAATTCAGGAGTATTACCAGGACCGGCATGAAGAAAGCAGTAGTTCAGATCAACGGTCCTCGGCTTAGCGGAGTGGCCTAATTTTAGCAAAAATGTACAATTAAAAAACTGAACTTAAACCTTGCAATAAATTGTCATAGAGGCACTGCATACGCCATTTTGCAAATCCGACTTTGGTGACGTTTTTGTCCGTCTGATTAGTCTCTCCTTATTGGAATTTTGATAAAACTGTCATTGTGCCATTTTATTTGTAAGGGCTCTCCTGCATCTTGTATGGTTTCTTCTGATACAGGCTTTCCCGAACCATAATTGATGATTTCAAAAGGATGCTTGTTAATGTTGAGTAATATAACAAGTCGGCTATCTTTATTAATTTTCTTGCTCACAAAGCGAGTGTTGTCGAAAGGAATATTTTCTTTTTTATTTGGCTTCAATAGTTGTCGTTTGGAATTGTCTTTAGCAAAACTGGCTCTGCCAACGTATCTTGATAGAAAAAAATATCTTCCGTCTGGCATTAATTCATATAAGGCCATGGATACGTCCATGTCTTTTTTGTTTATAGTAGCCCAAAGGCTTCCTGTAAACGAACCATTTATAGAAAATTCTTTTTTAAAAGATTGGGTGGTAAAAACCAAGCCGTTGCTTTCGTCTAATGTATCAAAAATAATTTCTGGTGTGTAGTAATTGTTTTGATTTTCTCTGTCTTTAAAATCTACAGTTTGTCTTCTAAAATTGCTTACTTTTGGCTTATGGGCGGAAAGTGTTTCCTGATCTAAATATAAGATCAAAGTATCGTTATTTATATCGTTCAGAGAAGATGAATGTCGCCATTCATTTGTTCCCATAACCTGATAAATTACTTTGTCTTTCAGTAATTCAGGTTTTGATTTTCCTTTTAGAATATAATCAAGCCATTCATAAGCCAATTCCATCATACTCACATTTGCAACGCTGTCAATTTCATAACCCATTAGGTTCCTGGCAGGTTTGCGTTGTCCGCCCCAATGATCATAAGGCCCAATGACAAAATAATGGTTGGCATTTTTATTGTACTTATGATGCAATTTGAAATATTGGATGGCTCCGATTTGCGATCCGTCATAATAGCCTGTTGTTGTCAGAACGGGTATATTAATTTTTGCATACTCTTCGGATGTAGGCACCAATGATTGCCAATACTTGTCGTAATTGTTATGTTTAAGCCAACTTTGAAAAATTGAGTTTCTGTAACCAGCCAGACTATCTATATCTTTAAAGGCGATTCCGGTTTCAAACCATTCAAAAGGCAGGCTTCTTCTTATAGGCTCCTTCTTGTAAATATGGTCGTGCGGCCAATATAATCCTAAATTCATTTCTACATTATTTTCCATGGGTGTATCATAACCCGGCATAACTGCCACTTGCGGAACAATGGTTTTTAGTGCAGGATGGACGTTTTTGGCTGTTGCCCATTGAGAGAAACCTGAATAGCTACCTCCATACATTCCTATGCTTCCATTGCACCAGCTTTGTTTACTGATCCAATCAATGATATCATAAATGTCGTTTGCTTCATTTTCATAGGGTCGATAATGGTTAATGTCAGTCCTTATTCCACGTGCATAAGCTACAATTCCTACATAACCTTTTTCAGCTGACTTTTTGCCAAATATTGCATCCCCTGAGCCTTGATAGTATGTGGTATAAAAGAGAATTGCTGGTAAGGGATCAAGATTTGTCTTTTGTCGAACTATAAGGGCTGAAATGTCAATGCCGCTTTTCGTAGGGATTAGCACGCTATCCTGAATGATATAAATACTGTCATTTGATGCTGACTTTTGGGCAAAAAGGTTTGTATAAACTATCAGAAAAAAAACTGGCAATATTGGTCTCATAATTTATAATGGTTCGTGATTTGTTAAGCGGTCCATTGAGTTTTCCCTTATAGCTTTACAGCTCGCCGAATGAGGCGATTTCGGAGTACAATATAATCTGTCAACACTGAATGAATCCAAAAGACAATGCTTCATTTATACGCTGTGGCTCCAAAATATTCGGCTTTTAATGTGTGTTCGGACCCTCTTTATTGGAATTTTAATCGAACATAGAAATCTATACTTTTACGGGATCCCTTTTTATGGATTTACCCAGTCCCCATAGTGCCAATACCCAGGATAGAGTAGCCAGTGGCCAGAATATTTCTTTTTGATATTCAAAAAATTGCCCAGTTATCATAAGCGGGATGCTGGCTATCAATAGCAAGCCCACCCACTTGGGTATATTATTTGAACGTAAAAACGCCACACCGCTAATGATAAAACTCAAAAATCCTGAGACTTGTAATAGAATAAAAGGAAGGTCAAAAATCCCGGAGCCTGCATTGAATGCTGCAAGAAGGGTATCGGGGTCAATCCCATATTTCACGAATGAGGTCGCAAACAGCCTGAAAGAGGATATGGCACTCAGGGTGGTAACGCCCAGCGATCCCAGAATAGTGACTAAAATGCCGGTGGCAGGATATTGCCTTGCGACAGCTTGTCCCAGGAAAATAAATGTGGCGATAAAAAAAGGCGAGGAGAGTGTCATGATAAATCCTTCATGTGAACTGACAATGGATAATCCTCCCGGCAGTCGTCCTATACCTAAAACATAAACGATACTGGCCGCAAACCAGCTTATAGGTGCTACCAGCGATAAGGCAGGTAATGCCTTGCCTAATTTTTCATTCCATTTGTTTGATAATTGTTCCATATTTTAATTTTTTTCTAATGGTGCTAATTATTTTTGGCATTAACGCTTGGTTATAATATTCTTGCTTTTATCCCTTGAGAATAATTAATCAAAAGTAATGTTTTATAACCGTTGTTAGGTGCTCTTTTATAGGCTTTTAATTTAATATTTTACTGATTTAATAACCATTTTATTAATTCCTCATTGTCTACAATACTCCAAGAATGCGGATGTCTTACATTTTGAGGTTTCCGATAGCCTTTGTTTTGTGTAGTAATTAATTGGGCTTTTTTGTTTCCAAGCTTATTTAATTCGTTAATCATGGCCGAAGCGTCAAGAGCATTCATTCCAGAAAAATCAATTCCCCGTTCCTTTATCCACCAATTAACGTCTGGCTCCGTGTAAATTCTTAAGGATGTATTTAGAAGAAATTTGATTGCAGTTTGATTGGTGTCCGTAAATGAATAAGGGGAAATCTTATGGAAGTTGGAACGAGCGACATCAGGTGCGCCATTCATTTCCTTCTCAATTACTTTTATCATATAAAGTGCTTCTTCGCTTGGTTTTGATTGTCCAGCAAGTCTAAGGTCTCTTTTTCTTGAATAATAGAATCTTTCAAAATCTAATGGAGGATCAATACCAAAAACTGCTATTGGCTTGAATTGATAATTTTCCCTGTTTGCTTCTTCAGTAAATTTTACTGCACAACTACCACCGATTGAAAACCCACCGACAAAAAACTTTTCATCAGCCAGTTTATGTTTAGAAGTTACCTCCGTAAGTATTTCCTTAAATGATAGTTGGGTTAAACTGTCAATGCCAAAAGACATTGACCCTGTTTTAAAGGATGGAATAATCGTAAGGATTCCATTTTGTGAAGCTATTAGAGGCAGTTGTGTTTGAATTAGAACATCATCAGGCATCTGTCCTAATCCAGGAATCAGAAACAGAAATCCTGATAATGGTAATTTCGTTGGATAAATAGTAATATAATAATTTGAAGAACTATCGTTTTTGTCGAGAAATGATTTTTCTATTTGTTGTCCATAAACTTTGGTCAAAAATGAAAAGGTAATTATTAAGATAGTAATATTCCGCATGCTTCTTTTTTATCACACAAACTTAATTAAAACTTGCACATGACGTGTCGGATATTTGCGAAGGCGGGGATTAGAAATACAATCGTTCATATAAGTACACAAGCACAATAGAATTCCAAATTTTCAATTACTTACGTCAGCTCTGCTTTTGCCAATGCCTAGTTAGTGGCTGGGTTTTATTTCGATCTTTTTGAAGATTTTACTTTTTTATTATAGTCTAACGCTAAGTTTATCCAATAGTCAAAGTCTTTTTTATTTTTTGTGCCTTCTTCGTTAATAAGCAGCCAACCTTTCATAGGTTTACCTGACAGGTCAAATTGTCTAGCTCCTTTTTTTGATAAAAGTTCTTCAGTCATTTCTGGATCACATCGTAGCATTATTGCGCTTTTGTCCACCCCAACGCACATTTTATCATTCACCATAAAGGTAATTCCACCAAACATTTTTTTCTCTGTGAGGTTTTTAACATCAATTAGTGCTTCTCTAATTTTGTCTGCAATTTTTTCATTGAATGGCATCGTAAAATTATTTTTCTGCTTAGGTTTTTATTTAGTCAAAATTTGTTTATTCCGGAGTTGAATTGTTTTCTTATTTTCATTTTGTAGTTTTATAACCTAACGGTTTGCGTGTTGCAGCAGTTGGCTATTTTGGAGCACTTAATTTATCCCGCCTTAGGCGGGACTGTCAAGCTGCACAAAAGTTTGATAGTAGCACTCAGCTTCAATTTTGCACGTCACCGCCAAT
>CAYXKO010000012.1:0-19761 GCA_964465435.1 uncultured Saprospiraceae bacterium
TTGCTCGCGTACCTGTCGTAAATGGGGGAGATATGGTTAAGCATCATTTTCTTTTTTTAAATTCAAATGTGAAAATAGTGAAATTCAGCCTGATGAAAATTGAGTAGATCAACACTATGAAAATAAACCCAATTACCTCAAAACCCATGATATGGTATGGAAATTTGCCTGTGATCAGTATGTTGTCAACCTTGGGAGGTTCACATAGATAGATATAATTTGAACCCAACAGGTAGTTGATCAGTCCGACTGTGGAGAGAATCAGATTTCCAAAAAGAAAGACATAAAGCCAGGACATGTTCCTCGGCCTGATTTTTAGTATGAAAAAGAAGTAAAGAGGTAAAAAGATGATGAGGCCATGGTTTAAGTAATAATCGACTACCAGGAATGGGCTGTATCCATGGGTCATCTCAGGCGTAAGAAAGCTCATCAAAGCCCCTACACTTCCCAACATCAACAGGAATTCGTAAAGGAGAGAAACCGGTCTGTAAAGTATTATCAGACAAAAAATGTTTGAGATACCGCACAGATGAAGCGGAAGCGAATCCTGCCAGGTAAAAAGTCCGGAGTAAGAGTAATAGCTGTAGATGACTATTTCCCTGACTATAAAAAAAATAAATAAAATACGTCTGAATCGTTCCTCCAGATTCCTTTTCAGCAAACAATGTCCCAACTTTCCAAGAAAAAGATAAAATATCAAGGTAAAAATGATACCTCCCCACCAAAGAAAAGAGTATACCGGAATCAGGTAATGTTCGTGCATCGAATTAGGATTTATTCAGCTGATTTTTCTCCAACAAAGTTATGCTCCTTGAATTTGAACAAAATATTGAAGGTTGTAAGACTTCCGTAAATGCGGGTGATATACTGCTGAAGATTTACTTTTTCTTCGTCATCAAGGTTACTGGCATTAATTCGTTGTTCCATGACACGCAATCTGTCTCTCACCATTACGATCTTGTGGAAGAAGCTATCAATGGGGATTTCCTTATCCTTTATGGATCCGTCCGAGGAGCGAATGATGAGTGTGCCATTTTTCCATTTGTCGCCCAAGGGAACCACTTCGGTGATGTCGGACCAGGCTTTTAGGATTTTTATCAGCGATTTTTCCGCTTCATTGAAACTTACAGTTTCTTCGGGTTCAATTTTTTCGATGATTTCCCATGAATTGTAATCCCTGCCAACAAGTTTTATCCCAAATTGGATGAAACAAACTTTGTATGCTGCCAGATCAGCCTCAATAACAACTCCGTCACCAAAGGCAGGATGTTTTACACGCGATCCAATGCCAAGATTTCTGTCTGCGCTCATAAATATATTTTCGGTCAAATATAAGTAATGAAAATCTCCTCCGGTAGAATAATTGAGATTTTGAAAAACAAATATCCTGTATGGTGATGGAAAAAATAAAAAAGGGGTCTATGTTTTCACAGCCCTTGTGACCTCCCTTTTTCCGGGAGGACCCGGCAAAGCTGTCACACTAAAGCCGGCAGCCCTAAGATTTCTTTTGACCTGACCTTTTGCACAATAGGTCACCAAAACACCACCAGGCTCCAGCAGATCTGCGCATTTGGACAAAGATTCGCAACTCCACAGTTCAGGCTGGGTGTCCGGAGCAAAGGCATCGAAGTATATCAAATTAAACCTTGAGGCGCCCTGGTATTCAAACCAGTCAGTCTGAATTTTCCTCAGCTGAAAATATGGGTTAATGTTTACGAAGCTACCCAACTCAGAGGAATGGATCCTGGTGAACAGATCTATGTTTTCTTCAACTGTATCCGTGCAGTAGGGGAAATTTAAGGTTTCAAATATTTCTTTCGGAAGAAAGGAAATATCTAAGCCTGTATAGAAGGTTTGAATGCAGCATTTCGCGCTTTCCTGTGCTGTCAGCCAGGCATTAAGCCCAGTGCCGAAACCTAATTCGAGAATCCGAACCTCTTTCCAATCTTGTGCTATGTATTCAAAACCGTACTCTAGAAAGACTTTCTTACTTTCAGTAACAGAACCGTGATGGGAATGAAAGGTGGTTAAATATCGGGGATGTATTAGGGTATGTGAACCGTCCTTCGTTACAAGGAATCCATAGTTTGATTCTAGCAAAACCGGATTTAAATTCTGCGCATCGATAGTTAGAACAACCAGGCCAGTGATCTCATCACCAGATTGAATAATTGCTCAGCAGAAGATGCCGCACTGAAATCATAGGGACAACCATATCCTCTGTTGCATGAACCAAGAAAAACCATTGCAAAGCAACCCAAAAGAGCAAGATTCAAGAAATTTTTTCTGTTTTTCATGATGAAACGGTTTTATAACAATATACCTTTCAAACGGCGGCAAAGTTACAATATTTTCCATTTCAGTATTATGTTTGAGTTAAAATTTTGAATATGAGGCCCCAGCGGATTCATTTAATTGCTATCGGAGGAAGCATTATGCATAATTTAGCCTTAGCGCTTGATAATCAGGGACATATTGTTACGGGTTCGGATGATCAGATTTTCGAACCGGCACTCACCAGATTGACAACCCATGGATTATTACCTATACGGATGGGATGGTATCCCGAGAAAATCACCACCGAGCTGGATCTGATCATTCTTGGAATGCATGCCAAATCTACCAACCCCGAATTAGCCCGGGCTCTTGAGTTGGGGATCCCCATAGTTTCCTTCCCGGAATATGTAGCCAGGTCCTCCGCCGATAAAATGAGGATCGTCGTGGCTGGAAGTCATGGAAAGACTACGACCACCTCCATGCTCATGCACGTATTCAAGGCACTCGGCAAAAGTTTTGACTACCTGGTTGGGGCAGGTATAGAGGGCTTTGACAGAATGGTATCCCTGACCGAGGCGCCATATATCATTATTGAAGGGGATGAATACCTTAGTTCATGTCTTGATAGCAGACCCAAGTTCCTGCATTACAATCCTCAGATTGCCATAATTACGGGTATTGCCTGGGATCATTACAATGTATTTCCAACCCTGGAACTATATCACAAGTCCTTTGCTGACTTTATTCTAAGCATGAAGGAAGGATCGACATTGTTCTATTTCGAGGAGGACGAGGCGTTGACAAATCTTGTCAATGATTATGGAAAGCATTTAAATGCCTATTCCTATGGCGCTGTGCCTCATGTCTGGCAAAATGGCCATAGCTATATCAGGGATGGCGAACTTTTGTTTGCCACTTCTGTCTTCGGAAGTCACAACTTTCAAAATATGCAGGCCGTGATCAGTGTTTGCACTCAGTTGGGCTTCCCAAGGCAAGAAGTAGTGGAGGCATTATCCTCATTTAAGGGCTCGAGAAAAAGAATGGAGCTTCTGGCTGAAGGAAATGAAAAAGCTACCTACCTTGATTTTGCCCATTCTCCATCCAAAGTCAGGGCCACCCTGAATGCATTTCGGGAAAAATACCCGGAAAAGAAAATTTTGACCATTATTGAATTACATACCTATTCCAGCCTCAATCTTGACTTTTTGCCTCAATATGCCGGCAGTCTGAAAGATACAGACCATGCCATAGTTTACTACGACTCACATGCCCTGGCCATTAAGAACATGAATCCTTTATCAGAACCTGACATAAAAAACAGTTTTAAAAGAGAAGACATAGATGTCATAAGCCACATTAACGAGCTGGAGGATAAGATACTCAGGCTGCGGCAGGGGACAGATATATTGATATTTATGGGGTCCGGAAATTTCGGAGACCTGAATCTCAGGAAAGTGGCAGCTAACTGGATAGAATGATCAGGCTCACCATATTCAGGAAGGAATGCTGTCTATCAGATTTTTGGTGTAATCTGCAGTTGGTTCATTTATGATCTTGTAAGATGGGCCGGATTCAACTATTGCCCCATCTTTCATCACCATAATTCTGTCTGCCATAAAATGAACCACAGGAAAATCATGAGAAATAAAGAGATAACTTAAACCTAACTTGTCCTTAAGGTCCATTAACAAGTTCAAAACCTGGGCTTGTACCGATACATCCAGTGCAGAAACTGATTCGTCCAGGATTAATAATTTCGGGCTCAGGGCCAGGGCCCTGGCAATACAGATACGCTGGCGCTGCCCACCGGAAAGCTGATGGGGATACCTGTTGAGGAATGTGGCATCCAATCCAACTCTTAAAAGTAAATCCTCTGTTTTTTCAAGACGACCTTTAAAATTGTTATACAACCTATGGACCTCCATGGGTTCTGTGATTGTCTCCGCTACACTTTTTCTGGGATTAAGAGCTGAAAATGGATCTTGAAAAATAATTTGAATTTCCTTGCGGAGGCTCTTCCAATCAGAATCATCAAGGCCTGTTATTTCCTGATTATAGTAAAATATCCGGCCCTCATCTACAGGCAACAATTTCACTATTGATTTTCCCAAAGTGGATTTACCGCTACCTGATTCTCCTACCAATCCAAGCACCTCTCCCTGTCTCAATTCAAAGCTAACGTTTTTGACCGCATGATGATACCGTTCCGGTCTGCCAAAAAATGTCCTTTTGGTAGTGTATCTTACATTGAGATCCTGGACTTCAAGAATCTTTGGAGACTCTGATTTTTCCAAAATTTTGCGTTCTTGTTCTAATGGGGATATAACGCTGGTGTCATCGTAGAAGGTTCTGATGCTTATGCCTTGCAAAAAATCAGCTACTGTCGGAAGTCGCTTTAATTTTGTTTGCAGGGGAGGTTTTGAATTGATCAAGCCTTTGGTATAGGCTTGCTCAGACTTATTGAAAATATAATCATTTTCAGCCAATTCTACAATGGAGCCGCGATTCATGACCATGATTCTGTCGCATACATTTTTGATCATGCTCAGATCATGGGAAATTAAAATCAAGGTTAATCCTAGTTCCGATTTCAATTGCTCCAGCAGGTCCATGATTTTTTTCTGAAGACTTACATCCAGTGCAGTCGTAGGTTCATCTGCAATGACTACCAAAGGATTGGTGCAAAGAGCCATGGCTATAAGGACCCGTTGCAATTGACCTCCTGAGAGCTGGTGAGGGTAGGAGCGCATGACTCTTTCAGGATCCTCCAAGCCAACCCTTTTAAGCCAATTGGATGTGTAATCGCTGTAATTTTCCTTTGGAACTATTTCATGTGCCTTTAATACCTCAAAGACCTGGTATCCGCATGTTAGCACGGGATTCAATGCTGACATGGGTTCTT
This sequence comes from uncultured Saprospiraceae bacterium, assembly GCA_964465435.1. Taxonomy (GTDB): domain Bacteria; phylum Bacteroidota; class Bacteroidia; order Chitinophagales; family Saprospiraceae; genus Vicinibacter. The sequence goes on from CAYXKO010000012.1 coordinate 5,180, forward strand.
GAAAAATGATGGAAATTTCCTTTCCCCGTATCCTGCGTAAGCTTTCCATTTCCAAACCAAGCATGTCCAGGGGGATGGATTCGCCATCCTTATAATACTTGATGCTGCCTGAAACATACCTGGCGGCACTTCCCAACAGACGAAGAATGGACATACAAGTTACGGTTTTGCCGGACCCTGATTCCCCTACAACTCCCAAGGTCTCACCTTTCTGCAATGAAAAGCTTATGTCCTTAACGGCGGCCTCAGTCCGGCCATCCGATAAAAAACTTATACTAAGATCTTGAATTTCAAGTATTTTCACAAATGCAAATTAAAACAATTTTCTTGAAACGGAATTCCTATAATTGTCGTTAATTTATTGGCCGCTGAATAATTTATTACCAAAATGTCAATGAGTCAAATGAAAAGGATTTTGTCTGTTTTAACCAAAACAATTTTACTTACTACCTTGATCCTGATAGGATTGGCTTTTGTTTTGCCCATGCTGTACAAAAAAGAGATAGCAGAATCAATCCGGAAAGCCATTAATGACAATATCTATGGAGAATTCAGGTTTGAAGAGGCAAATTTGACACTATTCAGAAATTTTCCATCCTTAAATCTTGAGATCCATAAGCCGGAACTATTCTCCTATAAAAATGAAGATACGAGCAGGATTTTTGCAGCCAATGAATTTGTAGTATTTCTTGACCTGTGGAATATCATCAGCAGGAAAGAAACCCTCCGGATAGAAGGCATTGAGCTGAATAAGCCTGAAATAACCATAATTCAATACAATGACAGTATTTCAAATTTTGATATTGTAAAAGAAACCAAATCTGAAAAAGCACAGGGCGAAGAAGGATTTGACCTGGATATCAACCAATTTAATATTTCGGAGGGGAATATTACCTATAAGGATCTTGCAAATGGAATGAATGTTTTCCTCACAGGCATTAATCAGGAATTAAATGGAATCTTCAGAAAAAAGGATTTGGATATTAAAACCAGGACGCATGTTGGATCGCTTAGTCTGGAATCGGATGGAATTTCGTATTTAAATAAAGCCAAACTGGACATTTTACTAGATCTTGCCGTCCAGGGTGAACATTCCAAATATATAATCAAGACCGGAGAATTTAGTATTAATGAATTGGACTTGCTATCGAGCGGGAGCCTGGCCTTATCAGATGATGGTTCTATGCAGGTTGATGTATTGATCCGGTCAAAAGAGACGAAAGTGAAGGATCTTTTTTCATTGATCCCCAGCTCCTTTAAGGGAAGCTGGGATCAGGTCAGCTCAACCGGATCATTCAAATTTGATGGCACCATCAAAGGTCAGTATTCTGACAGTTTAGCCATCTATCCTACAATTAAGTTTGACCTCAATGTAAATGATGGCTCTGTAAAATATCCAGGAATGCAATTTTCTCTGGACCAGATCAACCTGGATATTTCGGCAATGGATATGAGTAATAAATTGGACCAGACAACAATCGATATAAAAAAATTTGATTTCTCGTTAAATAACAGGCCATTTTCAGGAAAATTAAGAGCTTCTGACATTCAAAGAGATTTTTATGTCTCCGGCAATATAAACGGCAGCGTTTCACTATCTGATTTCAGCAAGTTCATGCCATTGGAGCAAGGCACAAGCCTGGAGGGTTTAATTGATGCCAATTTAATTTTTGACTTTAATAAGGGCAACCTGGAAAAACAGAATTTTGAAAATTCGAAAATCGGAGGAACCGCAAAAATCACCGATCTGCGCTTTGCTGACACAAAAAGTCCCGAGTTAAAAATTTCCACATTGTCCATGATCTTTTCTCAAACAGATTGCAACATCGATCAGATGCAACTACAATACGGACGTACAGATTGTAAGGGATCTTGCAATATTAAAAACCCCATGAGCATGCTCATGGATGCCGGCGAAGCAAATATTTCCTTGAATTTATTTGGAAATGTCTTGGACCTGGATGAATTCATGGCCACGGATACGATTGGCGCAGAATCAGAAAAAGTAATCAGCGATAATAATTCTGCCCAGTCCAATCCTTTGTCTGGCATAAATCTAAATCTTAAAGGTGAATACGCTTCTGTAAAATATGAAGACTACAGAATAAAGAATGCCAAGACCGAGATACAATATTACCAGGACCTTTTAAAAATAAAATCATTTACTGCAGATATCAATGATAACTATTTATCAGTTACGGGTGATTTGAATTCCATTATGGCATATGCCAATAACTCAGCCCGACTTGAAGGCAACCTTTTTCTAAAAGGAAAAGACTTTGATGTTATGAAATTTATGGCCACGGAGGAGGGAGTATCTGCAGAATCAACATCCGAGTCTGAAGTTTTCGAAGTGCCGACGGGGATGGATATTAACCTGAAATTTGATTTTGACAAAATCCTGTACGACAAATGGCAGTTCAACAATTCCAAAGGTCATTTGGCGATCGCAGACCATGAAATCCAGATCAGGAAGTTCAATTCATCGACACTGGGTGGCAATATCGGACTGCTGGGATTATACAACAGCAGGGACATTAAAAAGCCCGTTTTTGACTTGAAATACGAAATGAGCAAAGTCAGCTTTGGCCGAGCCTTTGAGTCCATAGACATGGTACGCAAGATCGCTCCGATTTTTAAATTTATCGAAGGCAACTTCAATACGACCCTGGTTTGCTCAGGGGCAATGGACCAGGCAATGAATCCGGTATATAGCTCTATCAATCTGGATGGTTTCATTGAAACATTAGACGGAATGATTAAAAATTACTCCCCGCTCGAAAAGATTAGCCAAAAGCTAGGAGTGGACGAGTTGAAAAATTACTCTCTCCAAAATACCAAGAACTGGATCCACATGGAGGATGGCACATTAAAACTGAGTCCCGGAGAAAGGAAAATCAAGGACATAAATGTAAAATACAAGGGAAGCCATCAGGTTGCCGGAGACATGGATTATCAGTTTGTTTTCAGAATTCCAAAATCTAAATTTAAAAACTCCATAGTAGGTGATGCCGCTGAATCCGGAATGCAATTTGTAACAGGGCTAGCCTCCAAATCCGGATTTGAGCTAAAAACCAAATCTCATATTAACCTGGCGGTCAATCTAACAGGCAAGCTTCTGGATCCTAAAATTGGTTTTAAGGTAGTAGGAGAGGATGGCGATGATGTTTCTGATGAGGCCAAGGGAATGGTTTCTGAAGCCGTACATTCGGTTGCTGACTCAGCACGCAAAAGGGCGGATGCTGAATTGAGCAATCTCAAGAAAAAGGCACTTGATCAGGCCAAAAAGACAGAAGACAGCCTTCGAGTAGTTGCAGCCAAAAAGATTCAGGAAGAAAAGGATAAGGCTATTAATAAAGCCGCGGAAGAATTAAAAAAGAATGTAGATTCCAACCTTGTGAACAAAGGCAAGGAAGTACTGGGAGAAAAAGCGACCAAGGAAGCTGAAAAGATCATCAAAGAGGGAGGAAAGCGCGAAATGGATCAGATTAAAGATAAGGTCAACGAATGGAATCCTTTTAAAAAGAAAAAAGAATAAAACCAACATTTAAGAACAACATGAGAAGAACATTATTGAAACTACTGGTCAAGGCTTTTTTTCTTGCCTCTTTGATTCTATTGGGTCATAACAATTTATTTTTTCAGGACTTCTACATATCGCGTTTTTTTAACACCAATGTTTTCATCTCAGTATATAATTTTCTCATCTTCTGGCTTTCGGTAAATATTTTTGTCAGAATCAACCAGTTCATATACAGAAAAAGGAAAAAGCTAGGTGACAAATACTCAGACAATGTCATAGTGGGCCTGCAGAACATTTATTTTCTGCTGACAGGCTTGGGGCTGATAGTCATGATCCTTGGAATGTTTGGAGTGGAGTTTTCAAAACTTCTTACAGCTCTATCAATTGTTGCTGCCGCCATTGCAATCATTTCAAAGGACATTGTCAGTGATATTTTGACCGGATTCATCATTTCTTTCTCAAAAGATCTTGCCCTCGGTGATTACGTCAAGATTTCCCAATTTAAGGGGAAGGTCATTGATATAAATATTTACAAAATCGTACTTCAGACAGATAATGGCGAGCTGATTTATATACCCAATTCAAAGGCCTATTTTGCAGACATATCCAACTATACAAGGAAGGTTAAATATCAGGGAAGACTTGAATTGTCTGTTTCGCTTTCCAATTATCTTCCTTTGCACCAAGTAAAGGAAATTGCAACACGCCGTATTTCCAAATATTCTGACCGGGTTGATGTTAAATCAGTTGCTATAAATGTAGTTTCGATATTAAAGGATGAAATCAAAATAGAGATTCTATACGAACAAAATGAGTTTAACCCGGACCTTACCTGCGAAATCAACGCTAACATTAATTCTGATATCCTTGGTGAAATGGAAAGAAAAATGGGATAAACTTAACCCCTTCCTTTTCTGTACTGAGAATAATTCACAAGAAACACTCCCGCAATGACGGCAGTACTTCCCAAAATCATTTCTGCGGTCAATGTTTCCGACAAGAAGACAAAGCCCAATACGATGGCAATCATGGGATTTATATAGCTTTGAATTCCGGCTACAATGGCAGGCAGGTGCTTTAGGGTATAGATATAAGCACTATAGGCTATCATGGATCCAAATATAACGACGTAGAAGAATGAGATCAAACCGGCAGAATTAAACTCAATAAGATCAAATTCCACAAAATACGCAGAATACAAAACCATGGGAATGCTGCCGAAAATCATCTGAAAACCAGAGGTCATAAAAGGGGAATATTGAAACGACCTTGTTTTACTCAGGACGGAACCAGCTCCCCATGCCACTACAGAAAGTAAAGTAAGGGCAATGCCCAAATTGCTATCAAAATCAAGTCCGCTCCAGTCTATCTTGTGACTGCAAATAAAGTAAACCCCAACAAATCCAAGTACAACACCAAACCAACCCAATGGATTAAGCCTGTCTTCAGGATGCATCCTTGTGGTTAGCACAGCTATGACTACGGGAGAAAATGCTGCAAGAATGGCCGCCAGGCCACTGTCAATGTAGCTTAAACCCAAGACACCGATACCATTTCCTATTGTAATTAAAATAAACCCCAGCAGAAACTGAAATCTTAAATAGGATTGGTCTGGCCAGGTCATTTTTTTATATAGAAAGCAATAACCCAGAATTGACAGACCGGACAAAACTTGCCTGCAAGCACTAAACAGAACAGGATGAATACTCGAAACCCCTATTTTGTTAACCATGTAGGTGGTGCCCCAAATCAAGCAGGTGGCTGACAAAGCAAGATATGCCTTCTGTTTGACAGTCATGACATCAACTGAGAGGTGCCAGTTTTACCTTGAGGCCATTTAAACTTTCGTTTAATTTAAGTTGACATCCCAGTCGGCTGTTCTCCCTTGTATCAGGAAGCGTATCCAGCATGAGCTCTTCATCAGGGTTGGGTGGGGCGATGGGAATGTCCGAAAGCAAATAAACATGACACGAACCACATAATGCAAGTCCGCCACAAGTGCCCTCCACTGGCAATTCAGCAGCCTTGCATAATTCCATGAGGTTCAAACCGGAGTTTGAGGGGACTGTAAGCTCTGTCAGCTCATCGTTCCTGTCCAGTACATAAATGGTAATATCCTCCATAAATTAATTTTGAATGGGATTAATACCGGTTACCGTAGTATATTTAAAACTGGGCTTTTTACCGCCATGCACTATCTTATACGCACTTTGGACCATTAAGGTCGCCTCATGAAACCCACACAATATAAGCTTGAGTTTGCCCGGATAGCTGTTAATGTCTCCAATGGCAAAAATACCAGGCACATTGGTACTGTAGTCAAATGTATCCACAAGAATGGAGTTCTTATCGAGATTCAGACCCCAGTTTGCGATGGGACCCAGCTTAGGCGTAAGGCCAAACAAGGGAATAAAATAATCACAGGAAACAGAATGTTCGCGATCCTCGGTTTTTATGAACACATTTTCAAGATGATCCAATCCTCCCAGATTCACCACTTCTGAATTCAATAAGAGTCGGATTTTGCCTTTATCAATCAGGGATTTGATCTTGTTAACTGATTCGGGCGCACCCCGGAATTCAGTCCTCCTGTGAACCAGATAAACCTCGCTGGCAACATCGCTTAGAAATATTGTCCAATCCAGAGCAGAATCCCCTCCGCCTGCAATCACAATCCGCTTGTCCTTGTATTTATTGGGATCCCGAATTATATAATCCACGCCCTTGTCTTCATAATTGGAAAGATTATGGATCTCTGGTTTTCTTGGTTCAAAACAGCCTAAACCTCCTGCGATAGCGATGACAGATCCCTTGATTTTAGTACCTCTGTCGGTAGTGAGTTCAAATTTGCCATCGTCCAATTTTATAATCGACTCAGCGGTTTCGCCCAGAGTAAATCCTGGTTGAAAAGGAGCAATTTGCTTCATTAAATTATCCACCAAATCAATGGCCAATATTTCAGGATATCCGGGAATGTCATAGATTGGTTTTTTGGGATAAATTTCAGCAAGTTGTCCTCCAGGCACCGGGAGAGAATCAACCAAATGACATTTAAGATTTAATAGTCCGGCCTCAAAAACAGTGAACAATCCGCAAGGGCCCGCACCTATAATAATTATGTCTGTCGTGATTTCCTGCTTTTGCATTATGCTAGAATAACAATGGTTGAAGAAAAACTAGGAATTTTCTAATAACAGGTAAAATCCTGTAATTTGGTTTTCGCTGACAGATTGAATTTCATGTAGAAACTCATTTCCATACATTAAGTAATATGTCAAACCGGAAACCTGTCGTTCCTGCAAGTTGTTGTTTGGAAATAACTGATCCTTTAATTTCCGAATTAATGCTATTTCAATTTGATGTTCGTGTTTGTTGTCCTTGCCAATTTTCTCAGACAACTTTTCAATGGAGAGCCTTATTTTGTTGACCTCTGAAAGGGTTCCAGTATAGGTTGATTTCAATACAGTCCGTGCCAGTTCACAAATTTCTTCCAGTTGCTCGTATATTTCAGAAGTAATTTTGGATACCTGGGCTGGAACATCTGATTTTTCATTTATAAAATCCCTGATAATGTCGTCCGTGTTTTTAAGAAATGCTTCAGGCAAAAGACCAAGTCTCCGGATTTTTTCCTGAATCTGAAACGGATAAATGACAAATGAATTTCTTCTTACGAGGACAGGGTAGGGGATACCGAAATGTTCAAACAAGTTTTTTAGTTGCATCCAATAATTCACTTCCGCACCGCCACCAACAAACAGTATGGATGGAAGAATCAATTCCTGATAGAGTGGCCTTAATATAACGTTTGGACTAAAATTCTCCGGATGATTTGTGATTTCACTTTGCAATTCTTTCAGACTCCAACTTTTCTTTTCGTCATGTGTGACATATAAATCAAGACTTGATTCAACTATTCGCGACCTTGCCCCTCTGGAATGGTAGAACAAATTTATCTCGCGACTGTGTGCCTGAGGATCCAAACCAAGAGCAGACAATCTTTGGTTGGTGTCGCTCACGATCCTGTTGCTTTGCTTGTCTGTAACCTCAGAAAGCATGATGGCTCTGAATTCACTTTTGAATATTCTGTTATCGGGATTCAGACAAACCAATCCCATAGAACCAAAAATATCATGAACAAATCTCAAGAAAAATTCGGAGTAATCTGATGCAAGAGCAGCCATTTGCCTCCATTTCAAAATTATATCCCTGGCGTTGGAGTCATTGGTGAAAAGTATAAGAAGCTCATCCAATAAGGCATCTAAATTCTCAACTGACATTCGACCTACCGCACCTTCCGGATCCCGGTTCCAGACTAATTTTTTTCCAAAAACCGACAACTCACTGATCTCTGCAAAATCGTGATCTTCATTACCCATGAAATAGACCGGAACAAAATTATATTCAGGCATTTCCCTTTTCAGATACTGGCAGAGCGTTATGGTGTGCAATATCTTGTACCACCAATACAGGGGGCCACCCAAAACAACCGGTTGATGCGCACAGGTAATCACAAAAGTATTGGTATCATTCAGGGATTCGATAATCTTTGAAAACCCGGGCTCTGGATTCAGTGGCTCATACTGTAACTTAAGGGCTTCGGTCAATTTTGCCCTGAATTTAAACTGGCCCAACCTAATCTGAGTAAGTCTTCTGAGGGAATTCACATCCGGAGTGCCACTTATAAATGCCTGAAAAATATCGGGTTGTAACCAATACCTCAAGTCTGACTCCTTAAAACCGGCACAGCTGCGTGGATTTACGTTCAAAAATCCTGACAATGGAAAACTCACTTAATAAAAATTGGCTTAAAGATATCCAATAACTTTTGATAACATTGCATGGTTTATTATGTTTAAGTTTTTAGTTAAAAAGGCTCTTTTGGCCGGCCTGACTGTCGTAACAGTGTCCGGCCTGATCATTTTTCTGATTTCATATGCTCCTGTCGACCCCGCAAGAATTAATTTTGGTCAGATGGCTGATGAAAAAACAGTCCTGGAGTTAAGACAAAGATATTATCTGGACAAGCCGGTTTATATCCAGATATACAGGTATCTGGAGGATCTGTCTCCTGTTCAGGTGATCAAAAAGGATGATTCACGATTGACTGAATACTCATTTGTTAAGATTGCCAAAGTTGAGAATAATTACGTCATCTTAAAACTACCTTATTTAAGAAGGTCTTACGTGTCCGGAATTTCAGTCTCCGAACTTGTTTTTAAGGCCATAAAGCCCACTTTCATCTTAGCCACCGCCTCCTTGCTGATCTCATTTTTATTGGGACTTTTATTGGGTTGGTATTCTGCATCCAAACGTAATTCCGGCACGGACAATGCGATCATTTTTATCACCAGCTTTCTTTATTCAGTCCCGAGTTTTGTCATGGCAATTATCGTTTCCTTGCTGTTTGGTTATTATCTGGGCTGGTTTCCGATTCAAGGCAGCCTTTGGGATTTAAACGACAACGGGGAACAAGCCCTTTATATCGAGAATCTTTTCCTTCCTTTAATCGCATTGGGCTTAAGACCATTAAGCCAAATTACCCAAATGACGCGTAGCGCCGTATTGGATACGATGGGATCCACTTTTATTCTTACTGCAAATGCGAAGGGTCTGAAAAAAAGTCAGATTATTTTGTACCACACTTTAAAAAATGCACTGAACCCTTTGCTGACGGTTGCCAGTTCATGGTTTGCATCCTTGCTGGCCGGGGCATTTTTTATAGAATATGTTTTCAATTTTAAGGGCATGGGACTGCTGACCATTCAGGCTGTGAACCAATTTGACATACCACTTCTTACGGGATGTTGTATCGCAACTGTTTGCATATTCATAAGCATAAATCTCCTGACAGATTTTTTATATGCCGTAATTGATCCCCGAGTGAGGATTAATAATTAAAATAGGTATCCCAACGTCGCAATTACCTTGGTAGGTCTTTTTGAAAACTGGTAGTTTTGACCTCCAATATTAATGTAGTCTCCATACTTTGTAAAATTATTCTCCCACCTCAGGTCAAATGCCAGTTTGCCGATGTCAAATCCAAAGAGCAGATGCATCGCGTAAGTGGCAGATTTAAATTTAGCTTCGTAACCTTCTATATCGGTTAATTCTGACTTATTGTTAATAAAAATGTGGGCTACCGGTCCTGCTCCAAGCCTTATGATCCCAATTTGGTAACCTAAAATCAACTGAAGATCAAGGTTTTGATATCTTTCTGATTTAAGAGAATCGGGATTTAACACTGATCCAAGGTTCTTCAGTTTATAGGTGGTTTTGTTTGAGTTGAAGTAAAGTTCGGGCTGAACATAAAAGTGCCCTTTTTTATAGCGCAGAAAGGCTCCAAAATGATACCCGTAATCAGAATCAAAATACGATAGGGTCATTGAATCGCCAGAACCAAGGTTTTTCAGCGAGAAGGATTGATTTGCTATCTTTACTGTTGAAATTCCAATGGCCGGACCGAAGTTTATTTGCGCAATTGATTGATAAACAAACATAAATGCAATAGAAACCAAGAAGGCAATTTTGTTCATTGTCAGTATTTTGTGCAAATATATATCAATAATATATCATATTTATAAATTTGTCCGCTGTAAGAATTGACGGGTTTAAGCCGTACTATGTTTGACCAGATAAGCTTCATTGGTTCCTATCCTAAAAATTCCATCATTCCGGAATTTGAAATTCCTGAAATTTGTTTTTGGGGGAGGTCCAACGTAGGCAAAAGTTCCATTATCAATTTTCTTTGCGACCGGAAGGAATTGGCGAAAGTTTCATCCACTCCGGGAAAAACCATACAATTTAATCTCTTCAATATAGATGGGAATCTAATATTAATGGACCTTCCCGGTTATGGCTATGCCCAGGTATCAAAGAAGGTGAAATCCAAATGGCGGGATGAGATCAACAAATATCTCAAAAACAGAAAGAACCTGTCGTGCCTCTTCCTTCTGGTAGACATCAGCATTCCCCCGCAGGCGATTGACTATGAGATTATGGATGATTTGGGCAAGATGCAAGTTCCCTTCATAATCTTATTCACAAAGTCAGATAAATGTACGAAATCCGAATTGAGCAAAGGTCTCAGGCAGCATGTTGCCAAACTCGAAGAGATATGGGATCCAATTCCTTCCTACTTCATAACAAGTTCTGAAAAGCGAACAGGCAGGGAAGAGTTGATCCATTTTATTAGAAATAACATTTTGGTTTGATCATAATTATTGCTACTTAACATGAAATCATTGCGTTATCCACACATTTTTCCCGATCTGACCGACTGGCCAATTTACAAAGTCTTCCTTAAGAGAAAGGAGCTTACCCGGGAAGTCGAAGATGATGTCATGAAATATTTTGCAAGTTTTACCCAGCAGGATCTCGATCAGATCTTGGCAAAGTCAATTTATCTTGAAAAACAAAGAGTAAAAACCACTCCCTATAAAGTGGATCCTCCCAACGAAATGCAGTATTTCAGAAGACTGCAAAAGGAATACAATGAGATTCACAGCGGCGAGGCGCCTCCCATAAAAATCAACGAGTCAATCCTCAGGTTAGTTAAAAGATACGTGGAGGAAATTGCCGGACATTTCAACATAAACACGTTTTTATTTACGCGGCGAATAACGAATCATTTTTTTCATTTTCTCTACAGGAAATTATCGAGAAACCTATTCAAGAGCAGCAAGTTTAAAGCCGACGACCTGACGGACAACATGCGAATAAACGGAGACCTCTCTACCATCAGGGAGCTCATGAAAAATCATACTGTGATCCTGGTTCCCACACATTCCAGCAACCTGGATTCTGTACTGATCGGATATATGATTGATTCAATTTGCGGATTACCCGCTTTTTCATACGGTGCCGGGCTGAACCTTTTTGACTCTGAATTTTTTGCTTTTTTCATGAACAGGCTGGGGGCCTACAAGCTCGACCGGAGAAAAAAGAATCAGGTCTATCTTCAGACTTTAAATTCCTATTCCAAGATCATAGCCAAGCACAGGGTAAACACCATTTTCTTTCCCGGGGGCACGAGATCCAGGTCCGGAGAAGTTGAAACCAAGCTTAAATTGGGCTTGTTGGGATCGATGATCGCCGCCCAGCGGGAAATGATCATCGAAGGAAATAAAAGTAAAATTATTATAGTACCGGCAGTATTCTCCTATGAAAGCGTACTGGAAGCCCGGTCGCTGATGATACAATACCTCAAAAGCACAGGCCAGGAGAAATTCACAGTTCGCATACGCCAGTCACCCATATTGGAATACCTGAAGTTTATCTGGCGGGTATTAAGCAGAGAATCCAATGTTTGCCTTACATTCGGACACCCAATGGATGTTTTTGGCAATAAAGTCAATTCAGCAGGGGAGAGCATTGACCTTCTTGGAAAAAATGTGGACCTTTCCTTATACTATCAACGCGAAGGACAATTTGGATTTGATGCCCAGAGAGAAAGTATTTACACCAAGGAACTCTCCGAAAAAATAGTCCAGCAATACAAACATTACAATTATGTTCTTCCGGCACATATCGTAGCTTATTGCGCATTCACTTTATACGCAAAAATGTATCATGATTACGATGTGTTCGGTTTGGTACAGAATCCTGAGGATGAAGTGTTTTTGGATTCCAGAAAATTCATGAAGTTACTGGATCAAATAGTTCAGATCCTGAACAGGAAGATCTCCGAGGGCTCTTTAATTGAAATTCCTGAAATCGGCAATCCGATCGATCAAATATTTGCGGTGGGAATGAGCACCTTAGGCGCTTTTCACGATAAAAAGGTTTTAAAGCAAGATCATTCCGGAAACATCGTAAGCGAGGACTTTATAGCGCTTCTGTATTATTCCAATAAGCTGAACAATCTGGAATTGGAAAGAAGCATTGAATGGGATAAGGTTTTACAAAATTAAATGAAAGATGAAGTTTCTTGTCTTTGACCTTGAGGCCACGTGTTGGAATGCTCCCGGAAATGAACTTAGAATTCAGGAAATTATTGAAATAGGGGCCTGTATCCTGGATGCCTATGGACAAGTAGAAACGAAGTTTCAGAGTTTTGTAAGGCCTGTCAAAAATCCGATCCTTTCGCCATATTGCAGGAATCTGACCATGATCGAACAAAATGATATTGACCGGGCCAAGAGCTTTGCCCATGTTATGGACAAATTTTTGGAATGGGCTGATCCTTATTCCGAGGATTATTTGTTTTGTGCCTGGGGAGATGCAGACCGGGATCTTATCCGGTCAGATGCCAGGGTTCATAATTTTTCCATCGACTGGTTTACACCTTATGTTGACATCAAGGACAAATATCATCGAAACAGGAATATGCAGAAGAAACTGGGACTAGATAAAGTTTTGTATTTAAACGGTTTTTCATTCGAAGGCAGGAGACACAGGGCTCTTTACGATGCATTAAACCTGGCGAAACTCGTATCCAAGTATAAAGATGAGTGGAGGCATTGATTCCGGACTTTACTTAACATAATATAAATTATGGGACAATTTGATATTTAATTGAAATCCAAACATTTACATTATGGCCCTAAAGAAGGAATTCAATACACGTACTTTAAAATATTATTCATTTTACGTCGGACCGGCCGGATCCAAGTACAGCACCTGGAAGCTGATTGATATCAAGATGCCAGCATATTCGGCACGTGAGGCCATTGTTCTGCACCATATCCTGGAATTGTATTTACTATGGAACCAGAGCCATTGGGCAAAGAGAATCAGTACTTTCCCGGAGCCAGACTACTTTGTAGTAAGGAATTTATATCGCATGGTATTGGAATTCGATCGCAAACCAGGCGGCCGGGTTGGCCGGGTGGATTATTCCAGGATTGGCCGTTACAGCCAGCATACGATCAAGAGTTGGTTTAAAAACACCCGGCCATCCTATAAATAAGATGACCGGGGTCTACCGAAATCCCAAGACTGATGAAAAAAAATTTAGAGATCCGCCGAAGCCTGCGGCGGGGGTAACTTCTGCTTTTGCTTGCGTACCCATTCCAAAGTTCTTTCTGCATTGGCTACCTGAGCGACAATGCCCACCACTGTAAGTAAGCCCAGGTAAAATTGACTCTGAGTGAAGTCACAGAAGAAATGGACAAAATTGCATAAGAAATTATACAGGGCTCCATCACTCAGAGATTCAATAAGGCCTGTTAAAATGGCAAGGAAAGCCAGGATTGAGGTCTTTCTGTTTTCCAAGGTTTTGCCAAAAACTTTTCTGGCCACCCATGCCAAAGCTTTTAAATAGAGTTCTGTCATACGTCGTATTTGTAATTGTTGCGTGAGATATAATCCAGGACATCCTTTTCAGAGGGAGATCCTTTTTTCGAAAACGGTCCACCCGGAGCAAACAAGGCAGCCACAGATCCGTAAATGTCCAGAGCCAGGCGAATGTATTCTTCCCAATTGGAGGATCCTCGAGCAGGTGGCTGAGACTGCATCATGGCAAGTCTTTGTTTGAGTGCTTTAATCCGTTGGTTATTCCACCACCATAGGCCAATGCCAGCTGCAGCTACCAGGCCAACAAGCATAAATTTTTTAGTTGAACTTTTCATCTTTTGCTTTTTGAAAGGAGGAAAAAGCCGACTACAACCGCCAGACCAATAAGGATCATAGACTTGTTTCCGGAAGGCTTTGGTGCTGGAGGATTTTCAACCGAGTCGATGCTCTTGTCTGGGAATTTCTCATTAATAACTCTTGAAATTATCTGATCAATGGTGGAGTTGTCAACTACCAATTCCGTGTGTTTGAAAGCAGATCCAAATGAGGATTCTACAATCACTATCACCGGCAATGAAGCCCATTTGTAAGTTTTTCGATTATATGTCCCAATTGGAATATTGTATTCCTTTTGGAGAAAGTCTGCGGGTTTGTTGTCATTTGGACTTCCAATTTCCCAATAACGAAGATCAGATGAAGGAACTCTTTTTTCCAACAAAACAAAGAAATCGATTACTTTATTCGAAAGGACAGCTCCTCTCTGATAGATTAAAAACACTTTTTTCATTTCTTTCTGTATTTACTGATTGCCTTATAAGTAAGGTAT
>CAYXKO010000013.1:0-19535 GCA_964465435.1 uncultured Saprospiraceae bacterium
CTGAAAAGTATGCCCCGTTTGCCATGGGCCTTGTAAACGGCTTCCTTGGCACACCAGGCTAAGGTGCCTGTTCGGATTGCTTCTTGCCGGTCCAGGCCCTCCATCAAGCCATGATGTTCGTCCGGACTGAGGAATTTGCTCAGAATTCCAAGAATTTTGGGGTCATATGTTTGCAGGTCCATCCCCATTTCGCATGGAGAAACGGCGTACCCGGTAAATTTTCCGGAATGGGATATGGAGAGTCTCCGGGGACTGTTGCGGAGGTGGAGCTTGCCAAATTCGTCTCTTAGAAAAGGTCCCGGTTTTTCCTCCGGGAAATGTTTGTAGAGCAGGTATCTGGAGGCCAGATATTCCAAGCGTCTTTTGGGATGGTATGAATGGCAAAATTCCAACTCCCCTATAGGCCAGTCTATGGACTCCGAAAAAAAGGACTCTTCTTCGTCAATTTGCCAGATCCTGAGCTCTGTATTGTTTTCATCGGTCTGGTATATCAATTCCGGCACTTGACTATTTTTATTTCAATTTTTGAAGATCAAAAATAGCGAATCACGAGTTTTGGGATTTTCCAAAACTCAGGGTTTTCCCTGAATAGTGGCTGGTCCAAACCAATGGTTTTCCCTGATTTTTTGCAAATTAAGCAAATTTATTTGTACAATCAGGAATCTATTTTGATATATTTGTGACACAAACGACGCATCCAAGCGTACGGTTTGCTCCCCTGGACTGCCGAGGCGATTATAAATTGTTTTCGGTTCTCTATTTGATAGTTTTTTGTTTTAGATTTTTCTGTGGCTCAGTTGCCATTTATGGTGCATGATCTGGCGCAGGGATTTTGCAAGCGGTGACCCCAAAAATACCTTTGTCCTCGCTGGCGATTCTCTGCGCCGGCACTGGGCTTCAGAAATCCAGCACAGGGTGGCGAACCAAAGAAATTGAAACACAGGATTGAAGTAGCTAAAGCTCTCCCAACCGGAACCTGGTTTTCCTTTTTCCGGGGGGAGGCTTTTTTAATATTTTTTTGAATTCAAATATTTTATTGATTGATCTAAGTGCACTCCCCGGCAGGAAATCACCTTTCAGGATGGAAGGTGATTTTCTTATTAGATTCGTTTAATAGGATCCAGTATTTTTTCAGCTGACCAGAGCGAAAAATCAAATATTTAAAATTCATTCAGCCCATCGGCTTTTAACCCGGTTGGCGCTCTTCTGAGACCATTCGAGGGAAAACATATAGCCCTTTCTCCGGCAAATCTTTTGTATTTCAAATGGCGGGGTGATTTTGGATGGGCTGGTCCCTGGTTATGGGCGGTCTTGTTTTTTCATCCTGGGTTCTGAGATTATCATTTTGCTTTTTCTGATTTTAGTTAATTTTACATTTGTTGGACATTCATCGTTTTGGCCAGAAGAAAAAATCGCACCAGTTCCTGTGACAATTGCGGATACAGTTTTCGCGAAGGGGAAAATTATTGCCCATCCTGCGGCCAGGAGAACCATCAGCCCAACCAACCCATCCGGCATCTGGTCCTTGAGTTTTTTGAATCCCTGTTTCATTTTGACACGAAAATTTTTCTCAGTCTCAAATACCTGTTTCTGAAGCCGGGCCAAATGACCCGTGAGTTTCTCGACAACAAGAGGGCCAGGTTTGTCCCACCTATGCGGCTCTATATTTTTATCAGTTTTATATTCTTTTTGCTGGTAGGAAAGACCGTACAGGATAGTGACCGGGGGGTTATCAAATTCAGCAAGTCCGGTGAGGGTGTGACCCGCATTCAAACTCAGGATGATCCGGCCCGGAATGAGACGGAGGAGTTTTTGGGAACCTGGCAGGATAGCAATGAGCTGGATGGTATTACCGGAATCCCACAGACTGATAGTTTGGAGGCGGAAGTCAATAAGTCGGACACGCTAAAATTCTGGACACTTAGCTTCCCTTACAACAATTCTGAAATCATGAGACTCAAGGGTAGGGAGCTCAGCAACGATCTCATTGATTCCCTGCTGGTGGCTAAATCTCAGGAGATCAGTTTTTTTAACAGACAGACACTGAAAAATTTTCTGAGGGCCAGTTGGGGAGACCGATCCTTTGACCAGGGTGTAAGGAAGGGTTTTATAAAATACGTTTCGATTTTCATGTTTATCCTTATGCCGGTATTTGCAATGTTTCTATATCTCCTGCACATACGGAGCAAAAGAAATTTTTACGAGTACCTGATTTTCTCAGTGCATATCCACACCGCTTTGTTCACTTTTTTATCCTGCGTGTTAATTCTCGGTATCTTTTTGGATGATGACAGTGCCCTGAAGCTGGTTCTGGCGGGCATGGTGGTATATTTTGTCGTCTCACTCAAGGCCAGCTTCGGCCAATCATATCCAAAAGTCCTTATAAAGACCTTTGTACTTGGAATTTTTTATCTGCTGACCCTGGCCTTTTGTCTCTTGCTTTCCTTGATTTTAGGCGCCTTTTTTG
Organism: uncultured Saprospiraceae bacterium; assembly: GCA_964465435.1. Classification (GTDB taxonomy): domain Bacteria; phylum Bacteroidota; class Bacteroidia; order Chitinophagales; family Saprospiraceae; genus Vicinibacter. Next base: position 2,468 of record CAYXKO010000013.1, read on the forward strand.
CTTAGGGTGCTTATGAATCAATTGGAGTTTTCAGGCTGGTCTTATGTTTTTCCCTTGGTCTTTCTGTCAATGATGTATTCGGGACGGTCCTTGACCTCGTCGAAAATGCTGCCCAAATACTGACCCAACAGACCAATGCTGATGAGTTGAATTCCGCCAAAAAATACGATCGTGATCAAAAGAGATGCCCAACCTGTGACCACCTGATGAAAATAATATTTGGACACAAAAACATAGACAATAAGCCCCAATCCGATCAGGACACAGAAAAGCCCCAGGTTGGTGGCGATCAGGAGTGGTTTTTTGGAAAAGTAAGTGATGCCTCTGGTGGCAAAGGCGATCATTTTGGAAAGGGAATAATGGCTGTCTCCGGCGAAGCGGCTGTCCCGGTCATAGGGGAAGGGAATTTGCTTAAATCCAACCCAACTGATCAACCCGCGTATGTATTTGTTTTTTTCCCGGAGTGAAGAAAACTCATCGATGACCCTTCGGCTGATCAGGCGAAAGTCCCCTGTATCAAGTGGCAAGGGAACTTCAGAAATGGAGTTGATGACCCGGTAATACAGCTTTGCGGTCATTTTTTTAAACCAGGTTTCCCCGGTGCGTTGACGCCTTACCCCATAAACCACTTCAGCATTTTGATCCCGGGCAAGCCGGAGCATATCGGGAATATATTCCGGAGGATCCTGCAGATCCGCATCCAGGATCACTGCGTAGTCTCCTTTACATTCCTGAAGTCCTGCAGATACGGCGGCCTGGTGGCCAAAATTGCGGGAAAGGTGCAATACCACAACCCCGGGATCCCCTTCGGCGATTTTATCCAGGATCTGAGGGCTTTGATCCGAACTGCCGTCATTAACAAATATCAGCTCCCAGTTTAAAGCTTTTGCTGAAAGCACCGAACTGATCCTGGAATATGTTTCTGAAATTCCCCGTTCCTCGTTGTAGCAAGGCACGATGACAGAAAGTAGGAGCTGAGAGGAGTTCATGGGCATTGTTTTAGCCTGTGGGCACGCCCCAACAGAATCAGCGGATATTGAAGGCCTTTTGCAGTGGCCTGACCATATCCAGTTTTTCCCAGGTGAACAACTCTACCTTGACCTTTTTCACCTTGCCGTCCGGAGAGCTGAAGATCTTTTCTTTGACCTGATGCTCGCGGCCCATATGGCCGTAGGCTGCGGTTTCGCTATAGATAGGGTTGCGGAGCTTTAACCTTTGCTCAATGGCAAATGGCCTCATGTCAAAGAGTTTTTCAATCTTCCTCGCTATGGCTCCATCGGTCATCTTGACATTGGAAGTGCCAAAGGTGTTCACATAAATTCCGCATGGTTTTGCCACGCCGATAGCATAGGATACCTGTACCAAAACTTCGGAGCAAATACCGGCGGCCACCATGTTTTTGGCAATGTGCCTCGTGGCATAGGCGGCAGAACGGTCCACTTTGGAAGGATCTTTTCCGGAGAAAGCTCCACCGCCGTGAGCTCCTTTTCCACCGTAGGTATCCACGATGATCTTGCGACCCGTGAGTCCCGTATCCCCATGAGGTCCACCGATTACAAACTTGCCAGTGGGGTTGATGTGATAGGTGATCTGGTCATTGAACAGCTTTTGAATAGAGGCCGGCAGCCTGCGCTTTACCCTTGGAATCAGAATGGATTTTACGTCCTCAGCAATCTTGCGAAGCATGGCCTTGTCAGCCCTGTCTTCAGCGTTGATGGCTTTTCCGGGTTTGATGAACTCATCGTGCTGGGTAGAGAGTACGATGGAATCAATTCTTTGGGGTTTGTTGTCATCACTGTACTCAATGGTCACCTGGCTTTTGGAATCCGGCCTGAGGTAAGGCATCAGTTTGCCCTCCTTGCGGATCTTGGCCAGCTCTTCCAGCAGCATGTGGGCAAGCGTGAGCGGCAAAGGCATATAGTTGGCCGTTTCATTACAGGCATAGCCAAACATCATACCCTGGTCTCCAGCACCCTGGTCAATTTTTTTCTTCTTGTCCACACCGCGGTTTATATCGGGAGACTGTTCGTGAATGGCAGAAAGAATACCGCAACTATTGGCTTCAAACATATATTCACTGTGGGTGTAACCGATTTTTTCTATCACTCCCCTGACGATTTTTTGAATGTCGAGGTAAGTTTTCGTTTTGACCTCGCCGGCCACGACCACCTGTCCTGTGGTGACCAGTGTCTCGCAGGCTACTTTGGATTCCCGGTCAAAAGCAAGGAAATTGTCTATGAGGGCGTCTGAAATCTGATCGGCCACCTTGTCCGGGTGTCCTTCTGAAACGGATTCTGATGTGAATAAGTATGGCATGATTTTTAAAATAAGGCTGCAAATATAGGACTATTTCGGAATCCGGTATTTGAACGGTCTGAACCCTTCACCGGATCAATCTATGTATTCGATAATCTGAAGGAACCTAAGGTAGACGGATAGTTCCAGACAAAGGTTCCTTACGTTCTGTTCGGTGCCGTTGCTGACCATATTGGTCCTTGGGTCGATCACCCGGATCCCCGAGGGGACCCAGATCTGACGGGAAATATCCGGAGCAACTTGAGCCTCGACTCCTCCCATGACCAGCTTTCCCAACTTGAATTCCGTACCGACCCTGACGCTGAATCCATAGTTAAACTTCTGGACGAAATCCTTGTATTGAAGAAAAAGGAACTCAAATTCAGAATCCATTGTGTATTCCACCCTGACTCCCAGACCATAGTAGGCTTTGGTCTGGCCCTTCAGGAAAAATTTCTTCATGCCTGCCTCCAGGGCAAGGTTGTGAAACCTCATGCCAAAGGTGCCCCCGGGCAGTATGTTGCCGTTTACATCCACGAACTGAAGGACGCGGAGGCCGGATCCCCTCTGGTGGTAGCCCAACTGCCCGTAAATCACATTGCCCCCCTCGGACTCCCAATCGACCCCCAAATCTGCATGATAGGCCCTGAGCGGAGTTCTGCCACCACTGCCTCCCTGCCATCTTTGACTGGCGATGCCCGCCCCTCCCTTAATGGTATAACCATATTTCTGGGCATTGGCCTGCCGGGAGACCAACAAAAGAAGAGGAATCAGAACCCAAAAACAGCGCATGCAAATTATTTTATCTAACAGTTAATTGTTTCCAGGGTAATATTGTTTATTTGCCTCTTAAAATAGACTGCATATGGACTTAAATCAAATCATCGGACAGTACCTTTCAGACGAAAAACTGTCTGAAATGGCCTCCCAGGCTGGCATCCAGGATCCCCAACAGGGTGTTGCTGCCGCCAAGAGCATCATGACCACCCTCATGCAGGGTTTGGCCAATAATTCCAGTTCTTCGGAAGGAGCCGGCAGTCTGCTGGGTGCTCTCGAAAGGCATCACGACGGAAGCATACTGGACAACCTGTCCGGTTTTCTTTCCATGGCCGGTCCCGGGGCACAGGACCAGTCCATGTTTGACGCAAAAGGAATATTGGGTCATATTCTGGGATTTAAACAGCAAAATGTGGCACAGGGAGTGAGTCAGGTATTTAAACTGGATATGTCCACCGTACTGAAATTAATGGGTTTGCTTGCTCCGGTGGTCATGGGATTGTTGGGAAAAGCCCGATCCTCCCAACAAATTGATACCGGCAACATAGGTCAGGTGCTGGGTCAGACTGTACAACAGACTACCAGTCAAAACTCTGGTCTCGGGATCTTTGGACGTCTGCTGGATACCAACAATGATGGCAGGATCACAGATGATCTGTTGCAGATGGGCATGAACCTGCTTTTGAAAAAATAAGAGGGTAGAGGATCCTCCTCCCGACCCTTGAAATTTGATTTGGTCAGGGCCGGCAGAGAGAAAGGTCATAGTACAAAGTGCCCTTAAACGGTTAATACTTTTCCCGGATCCCGCTTAGGGGCTTGAGCCTGACCGGATAAACAAATTCTTAACAAACCTCTGACCCGGGTTTTCCCTGGAAAAGGATTAGTTTTGCACGGTTTTTCAAAAAGGGTCAAGCCCATGATGAAATTAAAACTGTACTTTTTCCTGATCGTTCTGGCTTTAGGAGCCAGGGTATATTCTCAAATATCTGATAATCAGAGTATTCAATATTTGGCACAAAATCAGGATGATCACTCTGGTCACGATCACTCTGGTCACGATCACTCTGGTCACGATCATTCCGGCCATGATCACTCTGGTCACGATCACTCAGGACACGATCACGGTGTTCCTGGCAATCCTGCCCAACCAGACTCTGCAACCGCGTCCCACACCCAGCATGAAGGTCACGGAGAATTTGATGCCAAGGAAACAGCATTTCACCATATTTCTGATCTGAACGTATACAGCATCGGCCCATGGAATTTTCCTCTTCCTTGTATATTATACGCTCCTGCCCAGGGATGGTCATTTTTTTCTTCCTCCAAGTTTGGTATCGACGATCACCATCATGGTTCCGGGCATTATGCCTATGATCGTTATGTTCTGAACATGGGTCGGGTCATGCGCGTCACGGATCCAACCTTCCCGATGGGAAAAGTGGAGATTGGCGGTTTTGGCAGCGAGGAAAAGGAGTTGAATGGGAAAAAGAAATCGGTTGACCTGGTATCCTTTCAGGGGCGCATGCTGCCTTTGGACAAGGCCAGTACGGCAGACGGAGGATTGTTTGATGGAGGCATCACCAGTTTTTACGATTTCTCCATTTCAAAAAATGTCCTGGCCATGCTTCTGGTGATGGCCCTGCTCGCCTGGGTATTTTTCAGTATGGCCCGTCACTACAAGAAAGCTCCGGGTACAGCTCCTGTCGGAGCGCAGAAGCTTTTTGAACCGATTATCCTGTTTCTTCAGGACGAGGTGGCCAAGCCTTTTATTGGCCCCAGATTCACTCAATACATGCCACTGCTCCTTTCCCTTTTCTTTTTTGTTCTGGGATTGAATTTGTTTGGACAGATCCCATTTTTGGGCGGGGCCAATGTGACCGGAAACCTGGCTGTCACCATGGTACTGGCGATCATTGTATTCATCGTGGTCAACCTGAAGGGGAACCGGCACTACTGGCAACACATCCTTTGGATGCCCGGTGTACCAGCTGGGGTCAAGACCATCATTACACCCATTGAGATTCTTGGAATATTTATCAAGCCGGTGACGCTGATGCTTCGATTGTTTGCCAACATCACGGCAGGTCACATTGTGATCATCATTTTCATCAGTCTCATTTTCATATTCGGCAAGTCCGGAGAGAACGTGGGAGCTGCCTCAGGTGCAGCAGTGGGATCCATCCTGCTGACCCTGTTTATGATGACCATCGAGCTTTTGGTGGCTTTCATCCAGGCTTATGTCTTCACCCTCCTTACCGCATCCTACATCGGAGCTGCCACGGAGGAGCATCACGATCATGGACATGAAGACTCACATCATTAAATCATTTTTTTAAACCATATTAAAACCTGAATTTATGGGAGGTTCAATTGCAGCTATCGGAATGGGAATCGCAGCTATCGGAGCTGGAATCGGTGTTGGAACAATCGGTGGAAAAGCACTGGAGGCGATCGCTCGTCAGCCAGAGGCAGTCGGCGATATCCGTGCCAACATGATTCTTACAGCAGCCCTTGTTGAAGGAGCAGCTCTTCTGGCAATCATGTTCTCATACCTCGTGGCTTAAGATTTTTTGATCAGAACAGGCTGCAGGACGGTTGGTCTCTGTACCTGTTCTTTTTTGACAAAAACGACTTAATTATATGGACTCAATGATATTACTGGCTATGGACTTCAGTCCCATCAAGCCTACTTTTGGTCTGCTCTTCTGGACCTCGCTTATCTTTATTCTCTTTTGGGTGATCGTCGGCAAACTGGCCTTCAAACCCATCATTCAGGCTCTCAACGACCGTGCCGGCAGCATTCAGGAATCCCTTGATGCTGCAAAGACAGCAAGGGAGGAAATGAAGAACATGAAGTCTGAGAATGAACGCATCATGGCCGAGGCGCGCGAAGAAAAGATGCGCATCATCAGGGAGGCAAAGGAATCTGCCAACATGCTTATCGCCGAGGCCCGCGATAAGGCCAAGGAAGAGGCCCAGCGAATCGTGACCAATGCAAAGAACGACATAGAAAATGCCAAAAAGGCCGCCCTCGTCGATGTCAAAAATCAGGTAGGTGCCATGGCCGTGGATATTGCTGAGAAAGTAATACGCCAAAACCTCAAGGATGATTCCTCTCAGCAGGAATATATCAAGAGACTGGTCGATGATCTCAATTCAAACTAACTGTCATGTCCCAATTAAAAATTGCAAGCCGATATGCCAAGTCGCTGATCGATCTCGCCAGTGAGACAAATCAGCTTGACAAAGTTTATGAGGACATTCTGACGATACAGAGTGCCTGTCAGAACAAGGAGTTTCAATTGATGCTCAAGAGTCCGGTCGTTACCTCGGACAAAAAGGAAAAAATATTTGAGGCACTTTTTGGAGGAAAGGTCGCAGGTCTCGTACACAGCTTCATCGTTCTACTCGCATCCAAGGGCAGGGAACCTCTTCTGGGATCGATTTGCCAGGCATTCATCAGCCAGTACAAATCCATCCGAAAAATTCGTACCGCAGTGCTTATCACTCCTTCTGCCCAGAGCGCAGAGCAACTGGAATATTTCAGACAAAAATTCCAGGATTGGCTGAAGCCAGGAGAATCCATGGAAATTGTAACCCGGTTGGATCCCAAGCTCATCGGTGGATTCATATTTCAAATGGATGGCCGTCAGGTGGACAGTACTGCCAAGAGAAAGCTTGACGCTTTCCGAAACAACCTGTATGATTCTTCCTATACAAACCTCGTAGTCAAATCTTAATCCAACATAATTTTTATCCATCATGGTAAATATCAGACCCGAAGAAATATCAGCAATACTCAAGCAACAAATCTCAGGATCCAATACGGCCGCTGAGCTGGAAGAAGTAGGCACAGTACTTACCGTCGGCGACGGTATCGCGCGTGTCTACGGGCTGACCAATGCACAGGCAGGAGAACTTGTAGAGTTTGAGACAGGTGTACAGGCCATCGTGCTTAACCTGGAAGAGGACAATGTGGGTGTAGTACTCATGGGTCCCTGGAATGGAATCAAGGAAGGATCCAGAGTAAAAAGGACCAACAAGATCGCATCCATCCAGGTAGGAGACGGTTTCGTAGGTCGTGTGGTGAATCCGCTTGGAGAACCTATTGACGGAAAGGGCCCCATCAGCGGTACCCGTTACGAGATGCCGATTGAAAGAAAGGCACCCGGTGTTATTTTCCGTCAGCCTGTAAACGAGCCGCTTCAAACCGGGATCAAGGCGATTGACTCAATGATTCCCATCGGAAGGGGTCAGCGGGAGCTTATCATCGGAGACCGCCAAACCGGTAAGACTGCCATAGCCATAGATACCATCATCAACCAGAAGGAGTTTTACGAAAGGGGAGAACCCGTATATTGTATTTATGTGGCTTCGGGCCAAAAGGCATCTACCGTGGCCAAGGTAGCACGCACGCTGGAAGAGTATGGCGCCATGCCCTACACCATCATTGTGTCTGCTTCGGCTTCAGATCCCGCTCCGCTCCAATTCTATGCCCCCTTTGCAGGTGCAGCCATCGGAGAATTCTTCCGCGACACCGGCAGACCCGCACTGGTCATTTACGATGACCTTTCTAAGCAGGCTGTGGCCTATCGCGAGGTGTCCCTTCTGCTGAGACGTCCTCCCGGACGCGAGGCTTATCCCGGTGACGTATTCTACCTGCACTCCAGGTTGTTGGAAAGAGCGGCCAAAGTGATCAACAACGACGAAATCGCCCGCAACATGAATGACCTGCCCGAGTCCCTTAAGAAGGCAGGAATCGTAAAGGGTGGAGGTTCACTGACTGCGTTGCCGATCATCGAGACTCAGGCCGGAGACGTATCCGCCTATATTCCCACCAACGTAATTTCGATTACGGACGGTCAGATCTTTTTGGAGTCAAACCTTTTTAACGCAGGTATCCGTCCCGCCATCAACGTAGGTATCTCGGTATCCCGTGTGGGTGGAAATGCCCAGATCAAGTCGATGAAGAAGGTTTCGGGTACGCTCAAGCTTGATCAGGCCCAGTACCGCGAGCTCGAGGCTTTCTCCAAATTCGGATCAGACCTCGATGCTGCCACCAAAGCCGTATTGGATAAGGGTAAACGAAATGTTGAAATCCTGAAACAACCTCAGTATAGTCCGGTGGCCGTGGAAAAACAGGTGGCCATTATCTTTATGGGTACCAACAACCTCCTGAAGGATATACCGGCTGAAAAGGTCAAGGATTTTGAGACCCTGCTCTACACTGAGCTTGAGCAAAGGCATCCTCAGGTACTTGAGAATTTCAGAAAAGGAAAACTCGACGATGCAGATTTGAATGTTTTGAGAAAACTGGCTTCCGAATTGAAAGTCAATTGATCTTGTGAATATTCTGCTCATTGAATCATTTCAGCTTGCCTGATAAAAATTTGAGGTGCTCTTCGTTTCTGAGGACCCCCAGATAAAAAAAATTGAGATCGCAGGATTTTCAGATAATTGAAAAGGCTCTTGATTCTCAGATTACAAATTAAGTAAACATGGCTAATCTAAAAGAAGTACGCAACAGGATCAAATCGGTCATCTCTACCCAGCAGATCACCAAAGCGATGAAGATGGTGTCTGCAGCCAAATTAAGACGTGCGCAGCAGGCCATCATTCAGATGAGGCCTTATGCCACCAAGTTGAATTCCATGTTGTCAAACATCATGAGTTTTTCCGATGGCCAGGGAGCGGAGGTGTTTGCACGTACTACGATCCGGAAGAACCCGATGCTGGTGATCATTACTTCTGACAGAGGCCTGTGCGGTGCTTTTAATGCCAATATCCTTAAGCTGGCACAAAAGAGAATCCAGGATGAGTACAGCGTGCACGCCTCAGAAGGAAGGCTCAGTTTTCTGTGTATAGGAAAAAAGGGATACGAGTTTTTCAAAAAGCGGTATCCCCAGTGTAAGATGATCCAGGATTACACCCAGCTGCAAGCCAGCCTGAGTTATGAAAAAGTGGTTGATGTGGCAGACAGGATCATGGCTGATTTTAAAGCGGACATTACAGATCAGGTGGAAATATTTTACGGAAGATTTAAAAATGCCGCCACGCAGTTTCCTGAGATGGAGCAATATCTTCCTGTCCCTAAAGTCGAGCCGGCTAAAAGTGAAGGTTCTACAAAATCCATGAAACCGGATTTTTTGTTTGAGCCGTCACAGGTGGATCTTTTGCGCGAACTCGTCCCTTCCATCCTGCAGTCCCAGTTGTACAAGTGCGTTCTCGACAACCAGGCTTCTGAACATGGAGCCCGGATGACGGCCATGGACAAGGCCACTGAAAATGCAGAAGAAATGCTGGTTGAATTGAGAATCAACTACAACAAAGCACGTCAGGAAGCCATCACCAAGGAGCTTTCCGAGATCGTGGGAGGCGCTGCCGCCCTCGCAGGTTAAGGCAGGCCTGGCCCAGGTTCAGCAACCCGGCGTTCGGTTTTATTCATGATTTTACTGAGTTCTTAATGCAGTTTTAGCAATTGCCCCCGATTGCCGCATTACGGGCGATTTTATATATTTTTGCAGAATGCGAAGTCTCTCTTTGATTATATGGATTGCAGCACTTCTGATGGTTTCATGCCAAAAGAAAGATCAAAAGCAGAGCCCTCAGGGACCTCCTCCCAAGAAAACTGCGAATTCACAGGGTTGGATCACAACAAGGCAGACAGTCGGGGAAAAGTTGATCCTGCCCGGCTCCATTGCTGCCTGGGAATATACCGATGTTCACCCCGAAATTCCAGGACTGATCAGCCAGGTCCTTTTTTCTGACGGCCAAAAGGTCACAAAGGGACAACTTCTTGCCAGACTCAATGATGCCGATCCCCTTGCGAGGTTGACCAAACTAAAGGTTCAGCAGGAAATCGCGTTGCAAACGGAAAAGAGGCAAAAGGAACTTCTGGCCTCCAGAGCCATCGGGCAGGCAGAGTACGACCAGGCGCTGCTTCAGTTGCGCAGCATTGAAGCTGACATGGATATCCTGAAGACAGAGATAGAAAAGCATCAAATCAGAGCCCCTTTTGCAGGAACGATGGGGATCCGTCAAGTTAGCCCCGGATCTTACGTGACGTCTGCCAGTGTTTTGGTCAGCCTCAGTGACCTGACCAAAACGCGATTGAGGTTTTCTGTACCTGAACGGTATATTCCGCTGGTTCGCAATGGACAGATCGTTAGCTTCAGGGTTTCCTCCTCCGAGGAACTGTTTGAGGCCAGGATCGTATCCCGAGAATCATCGCTGGATCCCACCACCCGTTCCCTGACATTTTTGGGAGAGGTGCTGGGTAAATCCGACAAACTGTTGCATGGCCTTTATGCGGAAGTGATCTTGCATATAGACAAGTCCAACAGCGGGTTCCTGGTGCCCAGTCAGGCGATCATTCCACAGGCAAGGGATAAAAAGATCGTGGTCCTTAAAGATGGTCTGGCTGAATTCAGGTCCGTGCGACTTGGTACAAGGGATTCCGCACGCGTGGAGATTCTCAGCGGAGTGGAAGAAGGCGACACCATTTTGACCACGGGACTCATGGGCATCAAACCGGGAACTCCCGTGCAGGTTCAAACCATCCTCAACGGCCGATGAACATTTCTCAATTAAGTCTCAGCAGGCCTGTTCTTGCCGTAGTGCTAAACCTGGTGATCATTCTTTTTGGTTATCTGGGTTTCAGGAATCTGGGCGTGCGCGACTTTCCGGCCATCGACCCACCCAATATCAATGTCCGTACATCCTATCCGGGTGCAAATGCAGATATTATCGAATCCCAGATCACAGAGCCCCTTGAGAAGGCCATCAATGGAATTGCAGGCATCAAGAACATCACATCGCTCAGTTCACAGGGAAATTCCAATATCACGGTTGAATTTGACCTGAGCGTAAATCTGGAAGAAGCGGCCAATGATGTCCGGGACAAGGTTTCACAAGCCATCAGAAACCTTCCCAATGACCTGGATGCCCCGCCCACAGTGAGCAAGGCCGACGCCAGCGGAGATCCGATTCTCTCCATGACGGTCAAAAGTGAAAGTAAAAATCCATTGGAGCTGACCGAGTTTGCCTATGACAACCTGGTGGAACGGCTTCAGACCATACCGGGGGTCAGTTCCATCATGATCTGGGGAGAAAAAAAATATTCCATGAGGATCTGGATGGATCCTGCCAAACTGAATGCCTATCGTCTTACTCCGCAGGACGTGCAAAATGCCTTGCTCCGGGAAAGCGTGGAGCTGCCTTCCGGAAAGATCACGGGCAATAGTACCGAATTGTCCATACGCACATTCGGACAACTGCAAGACGAGGAGGATTTCAACAACCTTGTGGTTTCATCAACGGCCGGGTCGGTCATCAGGTTGAAAGATATCGGAGAAGCAGTACTGGGACCCGAGAACGAAGAAACCATCCTCAAGGAAAGTGGTGTGCCGATGATCGCACTGGCCGTTGTGCCACAACCCGGCACCAGTTATGTGGCCATTGCGGATGAGTTTAACAAGAGGTTGGAGCAAATCAGACAAACCCTTCCTCCCGAATTTGAGATTAATGTCGGTCTGGACCAGGCCCAGTTCATCAAGAAATCCATACTGGAAGTACAGGAGACCCTGATCATTGCCATATTGCTGGTCATCCTGATCGTGTTTTTATTCTTCAGGGACTGGATCATCGCACTCAGGCCTCTGATCGACATTCCTGTTTCCCTCATCGGGGCATTTTTTATCATGTACCTGGCCGGTTTTTCCATCAACATTCTCACTTTGCTGGCGATCGTTTTGGCCACCGGATTGGTGGTGGACGATGGAATTGTGGTGACTGAAAACATCTACAAGAAGATCGAAGCAGGAATGTCCAAGATGACTGCTGCCAGACTGGGGTCTTCGGAAATATATTTTGCGGTGATCGCCACTTCGATCACGCTGGCAGTTGTGTTTATTCCCGTCATCTTTCTGGAGGGATTTGTGGGCCGGCTTTTTCGCGAGTTTGGGGTCGTCGTGGCAGGAGCCGTGCTGATCTCTGCTTTTGTGAGCCTCAGTCTGACCCCTGTTTTGACAGTATACGTATCCAGAAAAAATGAAAATCCGGGATGGTTCTATCGCAAGACAGAGCCCTTTTTCAGAACCATGGAGCGGGGGTATGAAATCCTGCTGGGTTCTTTTCTGAGATTCCGCTGGGTCGCCTTGCTCGTTTTGGCACTTTGCCTTTTGGGTGCATATTTCTTGTTTAATACCCTCCCTTCCGAACTGGCACCGATGGAAGACAGGAGCCAGTTCAGACTTAGTCTTACGGCACCTGAGGGCACCTCCTATGATAAGATGGATCAATTTGTAAATCAGGTCACCCAAATGGTGCTTGACTCCGTACCGGAAAAAGAAGTCGTTCTTTCCGTAACTTCTCCGGGTTTCATCGGAAGCGGAGCAGCCAACACCGGTTTTGTGCGCGTGGTGCTCAGCGATCCGGACCAGCGCAATGCCAGCCAGGATCAAATTGTGCAACGCGTCGCGAAAGCATTGCCGAGATACAACGAAGGCCGGGTTTTTCCCATACAGGAGCAAACCATTTCGATCAACAGGCGCGGAGGCCTGCCAGTGCAGTTTGTCATACAAAACAGCGATCTGCAAAAAATAAAGGAAGTGCTTCCCAAATTCCTGGATGAAGCGTCCAAAAGCAAGGTGTTGGTCAATGTCGATTCTGATCTGAAGTTCAATAAACCCGAACTGAGTGTAGAAGTGGATCGGGCCCGTGCTGCGGACCTCGGCGTGAGCGTGCAGGACATAGCCCAGGTGCTGCAAATGTCCTATAGCAACCGGCGCATGGGCTACTTTACCAAAAATGGAAGACAGTACCAGGTGCTGGGTCAAATGGACCGGAATTTCAGGGACGATCCTTCAGACATCAGATTGCTGTATGTCAGAAACAAGAATGGTCAGGTGATCCCGCTTGATCAACTGATCAAAATGGAAGAAGTGAGCACCACCCCTTCGATCTATCATTTCAATCGCTATAAGTCTGCCACCATATCAGCCGGCCTGGCACCCGGATTCACCCTGGGGGATGGCATCAAGGAAATGAAGGAAATTGGAGAGCGGGTGCTCGATCCGGGATTCTCTACCGCCCTCAGCGGCCCCTCACGGGATTTTGCAGAGAGTACCGGCAGCATTGGTTTTGCGTTTATACTGGCGCTAGTCCTCATTTTTCTGGTTCTGGCAGCCCAGTTTGAAAGCTTCATTGATCCCTTTATCATCATGATGACCGTGCCCCTTGCCATTTTTGGAGCCCTGGCATCTCTCTGGGTGTTTGGTCATACGATCAATATTTTTTCACAAATCGGCATGATCATGCTGATCGGTCTTGTGACGAAAAACGGGATCCTGATCGTCGATTTTGCCAACCAAAAGCGGGAGAAAGGCATGCCTCGATTCAAGGCCGCCCTGGAAGGGGCTAAGGAAAGGCTGCGGCCCATCCTGATGACCACTTTGGCCATGGCTCTCGGGGCATCCCCCCTTGCATTCTCGCTGGGAGCAGCTTCCACCAGCCGCGTTCCTCTTGGAGTGGTGATCATGGGAGGTCTGTTGTTCTCTCTTTTATTGACCCTGTTTGTCATACCAGCCATGTACACTTTTCTGTCTTACAAAAAACCCAGGACCGATGAAGTGGAGTAATTCTATATTTTTCTGGTGCCTCTGCCTGACCCTTTCCGCACAGAATCTCAGCCTGTCGGATGCCATTCGCACAGCCCTGGAGCGACAGCACGGCATCCGCATCGCAGAAAAGGACAGGGAGATCGCGGAAAACCGGAACAAATGGGGAGAAACGGGTATCATGCCCCAGGTAAATCTCAATTTAAACCCAAGCCTGTCCAGCAATTCCCTGGACCAGAGGCTGGTCAATGGCACGGAAATCCGACGCGACAACGCGCGGTCTGAACAATACAATGGGAACGTGCAGCTAAACTGGAATTTTTTCCAGGGAATGAAAATGTTCATCGCCAAGGACCGCCTGGAGCTGCTCGAGGAAAGGGCCATCCAGAATCTCGAACTCGAAAGCCTAAACCTGAGCTATCAGGTAGCGCTGTCGTATTACTCCATTGTCAGGATACAGAATTTGATCAAACTGGCCCGTGCACAAATGGAGCTGGCCTCAGACCGGGTGAAACTTGAGCAGATTCGTTTTGACCAGGGAGTAAAGGGCAAAGCCGATCTTCTGGCTGCGCAAATAGACCTCAGGGAGATCGGAATTCTGCTACGGACCCGGGAGAATGAGTTGGATCTGGCCTATCAAAACCTTATGCAGTGGATGCTGGAGAAAGCGGATCAGAAGCCTGTCCTTACCGATACGCTGATGCCAGAACTCATTCAGGAGACCCCTTTGCTCCTGCCCGACCTCTCCTCGCATCCGCAAGTCAGGCTCTTTGATCTCGACAGGAGGGTACTGGAATACAGTCGCAGGGAGACTCTTGCAGAGAGATGGCCTGCATTGGGCCTGCTGGGATCCTACAATTTCAACCGGACTGAAAATCAGGCCGGGTTTAGCCTTTATTCTCAGAATTACGGTCCCCTGGCCCAGTTGCTATTGAGCATGCCTATTTTTGACGGGGGACGGATAGGCAGGAATTCCAAAGAATTTAAGCTTCAAATCGAGCGAAATGAGATACTGAAGGAACAATGGATGACCGGAACAAACTATCAACTGGCACAGACGCGCAGCAATGAGGAGTTTCACCGCGCACGCTACCAGATGGAGTCAGAAAAACTCGCCCTGACAGAAGAAAATCTGAGTCTGACCCGCGAAAAACACGAGCGGAATGCAGTGACCAGCCTGGAGTTGCGGCAGGCTCAGTTTGACCTGATCGCGGCGGCTACCAACAAACAGGATGCCTGGTTCCAGTGGATGGTCTCCAGACTTACCCTGAAGGCACTGGTGGGTGATCTTGGATTTTTGATGAAGTGACCGGAAGGCAGGTTTTTATATTTCTCCTCCTTTGGTTATCCACTTAGAATTATTATCAGCTAAAATGCTCTGTAACCCAACAGGAATTATCATCCATGCAGAAGCATCAATCCCTGCCCGCGATGCAGTAGACTGCGGTGGTGTAATAATCGCAAAGCCAGGGGATGCTTAACCACGCAGGCAATACTTTTGGCTTCAGGCCAAATTTGGTCTCGTAATTGGGATTGATCAGATAGTAGGTTTCCTTTTTTATTTTCCAACCCGCTCCGGCCAGGCATTGGTGAAACCTGCTGATGCTGATGCCCGTTTCCTTGACCTCAAGCAGTGCCTTGACGAGTTCATCGCTTTCGCCAAAAGCCTTTAAGAGGCCTGTGTACAGGCTGTTGGGTAAAAGATGATACCAGGGCAGTCTGGACAGGAATTTGCTTCTGCAGACCTGCTGGTGACCTCCAAAAGGCATTCTCCAGGGAGGAAAACCAAAAAATATGATCCCATCAGGAGCCATGAAAGACCGGATGTAATGCATAAACCGCTCCTGATCGGGGATGTGCTCGATGACGTCCCTCAAAAAAATGACATTGAAGGCAGGGAGTGTACCGGGATGGACCTGGTAAATGTCCTGGTCGATCAGCGTAAGGTTTGATTCGTTGGGGTGACCCGAAAAATAACGTCGTGCCAGTGCGATCTGATCCTTCATGATGTCGATGCCCACCACGCGGCAGCCCAGTTCCAAAAAGGGGGTCAGGTTGCCTCCCTCTCCACAGCCTACCTCCAGAATGGTGCTTTGGGGACCTATTTCCTTAACCTCGCGGATGTAGGGTATTACGTAGCGTTCGGTGGTGAGACCCTGTTCTTTGAAATACAAAGCCCTGTCTGCATGTCTTTCCTGCATGGTCCTGTTGTGTCTGTTTGGAAAAGATCCAAAGGTAGAAAGTTATCCGGTTATTAAATGAAGCCCGGCTCAGGGCAAAAAAAAAGGCCTCATGGAGAGGCCTTTCAATTTTTTTATCCTTTGGATGCGAATTACTTCGCCATGGATTTCTCTTTGTACATGTTGTACATGGACATCGCAGCTTCTTTTGCAGCAGCAGCAGCGGTTTTCCATCCATCTACAGAAGTGGTGGCAGCTTTCACTGCATCATTCAGTTCGGTAACTTTGGTCATTACATCTCCTTCGAGTTTGCCATCTTTCAGGCCAGCGCTCAAAGCATCTACATCGGCAGTCATGGCAGTCCATTTTTCAGTAAAGCCGGTGATCTCCCCTGCAATGGTGCCGAGGCCCTGTACCTGAGCCATATAGCCGTTTTTCAGGCTGTCGAGCATTGCGGTTGCGTCAGCAGCCATTTTGCTTCCTGCAGGTACGGTCATGCTGTCCTGGAGTGAAGTCAGGTCGCTGATCAGGGTATTAACTTCAGTAGCAGCATCAGTCACCATGGTGCCAGTTTTTGCCCAGTCTGCAGCGAGGGTTTCGATCGGTGCGCGGAACTGATCTACGTTTTTGCAAGCGAATACAAAAAGAACGAATGTGGAAAGAATAACTAAGTTTTTCATTTTTATTGTTTTTACAAATTTTACGCAAAGGTAGAGAGACAAAATATCCTGCATGTTAAGCAGGATTAATCTTTCGTCAACACTTCGTTAATCTGTCCATCCGGGTGCAAAATGAAAAGCAAATAATTGATATATAAATATTTATACTATATAAATTAGTATAATATTAACGAGCCTCCCTCCCATGAATTTCGCGGGTGCCGATCAGACCTGTGACAGGATCAAACGGGCAAAATCATCCATGCTCATGCTGCCCTGGTCGCCCTCGCCCTGCCGGCGAACGGATACATTTCCATTTTCGACCTCCTTTTCGCCCACGATGAGCATGTACGGTATTTTTCGAAGTTTGTTATCGCGGATCTTTTTGCCGATGGACTCTGTGGGTGTGAAGCTGCACACAGCCCACTTGCGTTTAAGCCTTATTTTTGCAGTCCCCCCTTCCTTTTCATTCGACTGATCATGATGACCTCATTCTTTCTGTACATGCAATTTCGAATCCCCTTCTTTGTATTTTACCCCC